>JAEDES010000027.1 GCA_016293205.1 Bacilli bacterium | reverse complement strand
ATATATAAAAAATAGGTTTATTTGTATTATCTCTAATAGGAATATCATCATCAATAACAGAATCATCACTTTTAATAACATTTGCAATTTTAAACATCGTTTTAGCATTACTAATAATAGGTTTTACTTGATAAATTAAAGGAATAGTCTGATTAACAAGACCTAAAGTTTTCTGCGCTCCATCTAAAAATCCACTAAAATTAAAACGTTTAAAAGGACTTAAAAATCCACCTCTTGAAACATTATATGGATACATACAACACCTCTTAAAATAATATATGTAAAACCTCTTAAAAAGTTAATTTATATATTTAAAAAAAAATTTAACTATGCTAAAATAGAAATAGAATAATAAGGAGGTCTGTAATATGGAATATGTTTTAATGCCATTTATAACTATATATCACATTGTAAGTGCCATATTATCAGTACCTACAAAACTATTCTCAAAAGCAGAAGATAAAGTATTAGAAAAAGCAGATCAACATCAACTTAGCAAAGAACAACAAGAACTACAACAATTAAATGGAGAAAATCCAGACCAACCACCTTTATTAGATGAAAATGGTAATCCAATAGAAGGTGGAGAAGTTGCTTTACCTGATACACCAGATGCTTTAACAGATAAATCAAAGAGAGTAAAAAGACCAGTAAAACCATATCGTTATACTATAATTAATGATTTAGGTAAAAAAGAAAATGGTACATTTGATGCTGAAAGTGAAAATGATGTAAGAAACTTCTTATTAGCGCAAGGATGTAAAATTCTTGAAATTAAAGAACGTTCTAAAATGGATATAGATATAAACTTTGGCGGTGGAATAAAAGCAGGAGATTTATCATTCGCACTAACACAATTATCTACTTATATTAAGTCAGGTATTCCACTAGTAGATTCAGTTAGAATTCTTGCAAAACAAACAAAACAACCAAACTTAAAGAAAAGTTTTAACCAATTAGTATATGAATTATTACGTGGAGAAAGTTTTTCAAATGCTATGACTGCTCAAGGAAAAACTTATCCCAAATTATTAATAAATATGGTAAAGACAGCTGAAATGACTGGAGACTTACCAACTATTCTAGATGATATGTCAGAATACTATACATCAATGGAAAGAACTAAGAAACAAATGAAATCTGCTATGACATATCCAATAGTAGTATTAACATTAGCAATTGGAGTTTTAATATTCATGTTAACATACTTAGTACCACAATTTGCTGGTATGTTTGAAGATAATGATGCAACACTTCCTGGATTAACTTTAGCAATCTTAGGTATTTCAGATTTCTTAAAAGCAAACTATTTAATATTAATTGCTTGCATTGCTCTATTTGTTGGAATATTTATATATTTATATAAAAATATTGTAAGCTTTAGAACAGCAGTTCAAACAACATTGATGAAAATGCCAGTAGCAGGAAAAATCATTATTTATAATGAAATTACTAACTTTACAAAAACATTCGCATCATTAATTAACCATGGTGTATTCATTACAGATAGTATGGAAATCTTGTCAAAGATTACAAATAACGAAATATATAAAAGAATTATTAATACAACATTAATTAGTCTAAGTAAAGGTGATAGTATATCATCTGCATTTAAAGGAGAATGGGCCGTCCCAGTAGTTGCTTATGAAATGCTAGTTACTGGAGAAACAACTGGTCAGTTAGGTACAATGATGGAAAAGGTATCAAACCACTTTCAAAACTTACATAAAAATATGATTGATCAAATGAAGAGTTTAATTGAACCAATTCTTATCTGTTTCTTAGCAGTCGTAGTTGGAGTTATCTTAATCTCTATCATTCAACCAATGTTCTCTATTTACGGACAAATTCAATAAGGAGGATAATTATGGATACATTATATTTAATTATCTTTTTTATTTTTGGTACTTATTTTGGATCGTTCTTTACAGTAATTGGTCTAAGACTTCCTAAAAATGAAAACTTCACAACATCTCATTCACATTGTGATAGTTGTAATCATCAATTAAAATTATATGATATGGTACCAATAATATCATTTCTACTACAAAGAGGTAAATGCCGATATTGTAAAGCAAAAATTGATCCACTATCTACATTTGTAGAATTCTTTACTGGATTATTATTTGCTGTATCATATTATAGTTTTGGTTTTAGCTGGGAATTTTTAATTGGACTAGGGATTATATCATTATTAATGATTGTCTTAGTAAGTGATTTAACTTATTTAATAATTCCAGATGAAGTTCTAATCTTCTTTAGTATTTACTTCATCATTTGTCAAATATTTAATTTGGGAATAGTAGGAGCATTATTAAAAGTAGTATCAGGGATATTTTTATTCTCTGTACTATACTTTATAATGTTAGTTGGAAATAAAATATTAAAAAAAGAATGTCTAGGAGGAGGAGACATCAAAATGATGTTTGTCTTTGGTCTAATCCTAGAACCATTACTTGGAACCTTATCTATCTTCTTAGGTAGCTTTATAGCTTTACCAATTTCTTTAATATTATTAAGAAATCAAGATGAGAAACAAATACCATTTGGACCGTTCTTACTTATAGCTTTAGCAATAATTTATTTCACTAAATTAACCCCTGATGCTGTAGTAAACTTTTTAACTTATAAATAAACAAAAAAGAAAGCAAAAACTTTCTTTTTTTTTCTAATTATAGTACTATATTTACTAGGTGATGAATATGAAAAATTTAACTATTTTACCGGCAGATTCATACATAGTAATTAATAAAACTACTATAACAGATGCAGACAGGAAATTAATATCAATGTTATATCAACCAATCATTGGATATACTGCTGTATCTTTATATAACACTTTAATTGATGATCTAGATAAATTAGAATTAATGTCAGAAGAATTAACTCATCATCATCTTATGTCCACAATGCAATTAAAGTTAGAAGATATCGTTATTGCTAGAGAAAAATTAGAAGGAATAGGCCTAATAAAAACATATGTAAAAAAAGGAAATATAAATTCATATGTATATTTAATATATTCACCAATAACTGCCAATGAATTTTTCAATCATCCAGTATTAAATGTTGTTTTATATAACAACTTAGGTAAAAAAGAATATGAAAGATTACTAAATTATTATAAAGTTCCAAGAGTAAATCTAAAAGACTATGAAGAAATAACTTGTAGTTTTGATAATGCTTTTAAAACATATGCAGGAACAGTTCTTGATATGCCAACAGATGTCATAAAAAGAGAGTCAAATAATTTAGAAATTACCAAAGGAATTGACTTTAACTTATTAATTTCCTCAATTCCATCATCACAAATAAGTGAAAAATGTTTTAACAAAGAAACTAAAGAATTAATTAATGCTTTAAGTTTTACTTATAATCTATCAACATTAGATATGCAAGGATTAGTAAAAAATGCTTTAAATGAAAAAGGTACAATTGATAAAGCTGAATTAAGAAAAAGTTGTCGTGATTATTATAAATTTGATAATAACGGAAAACTTCCAACACTAATCTATAATAAGCAACCTGATTATTTAAAAAAACCTCAAGGAGATAATTCTAAGTGGGCTAAAATGGTTTATACATTTGAAAATATGACTCCATATCAATTCTTAAAAGCTAAATATAAAGGTGGAGAACCTACTGAAAGAGATATGCGATTAGTTGAAAGCTTATTAGTTGATCTAAAATTAAATTCTGGAGTAGTAAATGTCTTAATAGCATATGTCCTAAAAATAAATAATGAGCAATTAAAGAAAAGTTATGTAGAAACAATTGCAGGTCAATGGAAAAGACTTAATATTGAAACAGTAGAAGAAGCAATGCGAATAACTGAAAAAGAACACAAAAAGATGAAAAAACTTGTCGAAGATAAAAAGAAATCAACTACAACAACTACTAAGAAAGAGACATCTAAAGAAGCTGTTGTTCCTGCTTGGTTTAATCAAAATCTAAATGAACTAGAACCAACTAATACTGAACAAGAAGAAATGGATAAAGTATTAGATGAAATGAATAAGGTTTTAGAAGAACTTGTCTAATCTAAACATTTATGTTATAATATGCCTTACTGCTTGTAAAATCTTGTAAACAACAGGAGAAAAAAATTGTATCCTTGAAATACATAAAATATTTATGTTATTATATAAAAGGATACTAAAAAGATAGGAAGTAAGACATGTATAAATATAAAAATAGAGAATTTAATTCTTTAATTCAACCAATCGTTGAAAACGAAGAATTTTTAAAAACTAAGAATATAAAACATCATGGATTAACAAGATTTGACCACTCCCGTAGAGTAGCATACTTTTCATACTTAGTTACTAAATTTTTAAGATTAGATTATAAAGAAACAACAGAAGCAGCGATGCTACATGATTTCTTTACAACAGAAGTAGAAAATGAAAATGCTATCTTCAAACTAAGAAGACATCCAAATTATGCGGTAGAAAACTCACAAAAATATTTTGATTTGAGTGATAAACAAGTAGATATAATTAAAACACATATGTTTCCAGTTACATTTACACCACCTAAGTATTTAGAAAGTTGGATAGTTGATATAGTTGATGATATCGTTGCAATATATGAAAAAACCTTTTGTATAAAAAGAAATATTAAAGCAACAGCAACATTTTTACTATTATTACTATTTAAATAATTTAAAATGAGTAACTGCTCAAGGTAGATTACTCTTTTTTTAACATTAAAAATATGATATACTTTAACATAAGAAAGAAGATGATAATATGAATAAAACATACATATTTGGCCACAAAAAACCAGATACTGATTCTGTTATGTCTGCCATTAGTTTGTCTTATTTAAAAAATCAAATAGGGGATAATACAGAACCAAGAGTTTTAGGACCAATAAATAAAGAAACATCATATGCTTTAAAATATTTTAATTTAAAAGAACCAGCATACTTAAATGATGTTAAATTACAATTAAAAGATGTCAACTTCCATAAAAATTCTGTAATTAAAGAAACTGATTCTATTTATAATGGATATCAATTCATGTTAAGAGAAGGTTTAACAGGATTACCAGTAGTAAAAGAAAATGGTCAATTTACTGGTCTAATTACAATCAAAGATTTATCTCATGTAGTAGTAAATGAAAATGTAGAAGATTTATATACTTCATATAATAACTTGTTACATGTCTTAAAAGGTGAAGAAATTCTACGTTTTAATGATGAAATTATCGGTAAATTATTAATTGCATCATATAGAAGTACAACATTTATGTCAACTGTTGAACTTAAAAAGAATATGATTTTAATAGTAGGAGATAGACATAGTATTATTGAATATGCAGTAGAATCAGGTGTTAAATTAATTATCTTATCAGGAGATGCTGAAATAAAAGATAAACACATTGAAATTGCAAAACAAAATCATGTTAATATTATAAGAACTCCATATGATACATATCATATTGCTAAATTAGTTGCTTTAACAAACTACATCAAAACAATGATTAGAAGTTATAACCCAACTAAATTTGAAAATACAGAATATGTAGATACAGTAATGGAAATAAATAATAAATTAAAACATACAAACTATCCAATAGTTGATAAGAAAAATAAATGTTTAGGTTTATTAAAGATTATTGATTTAAATGAAAAAACACCTAAGAAAGTTATCTTAGTAGATCACAATGAACCATTACAAAGTGTAGAAGGTTTAGATGAAGCAGAAATATTAGAAATAATAGACCATCACAACTTAGGAAGCATCACAACAAATAAACCAATTAACTTTAGAAACATGGCTGTAGGATCAACATGTACAATTGTATACAACTTATTCTTAGAAAGAAAAGTAGAAATCCCAAGACATATTGCAGGAGCAATGTTATCAGGAATCTTATCAGATACCTTAATATTAAAAAGTCCAACTGCAACAAAAAAAGATCAAGAAGCAGTATTCCATTTAGCTGAAATAGCTGGAGTAAGCTATGAAGTATATGGTATGGATATGTTAAAAGCAGGAACATCTCTTGAAGGAATGTCAAAAGAAGATGTTTTATATAATGACTTTAAATTATATAATGTATCAGAAAAGACATTTGCTATTGGTCAATTCTTTACAATGAACTTTGAATCAATTGAAAAAGAACTAGATCAATACATAAATACATTAGATGAAGTAGCTGAAGCTAATAATTATAACTTAGTAGCATTATATGTAACAGATATTGTAAAAAATGGAAGTTATATTATTTATAATACTAAAGGTAAAAATATTATTGATCTTGCTTATGATAATGAAGACATTAAACAAGGTCATTTTATACCAAACTGTGTATCTCGTAAGAAACACGTTGTACCATTAATAATGGAAATATTTGATAATTAAGGAGATCGACATGAAGGAAAATATATTTTTAGTAATTAAAGGTTTTATTATGGGAATTGCTAATGTAATACCAGGAGTAAGTGGAGGAACACTTGCTCTAACACTAGGTATTTATGAAAAATTAATAAAAACAATTTCTCATTTCTTTAAGAATTTAAAAGAGAATATTAAATTCTTATTACCATTAGGAATTGGTATGTTACTTGCAATTATTACAATGAGTAATGTAATTGATTATTCATTTAAAAACTTCCCATTACCAACAACATTATTTTTTATGGGATTAGTAGTAGGAGGAGTACCAATCTTATATAAAAGAGTTAAAGGTACAAAAGAATCTAAAAAAATATCAAGTTATGTAATAGCAGGATTAACTTTTGCTTTTGTAATCGTTCTTGCTTTATCAGAACAATTATTTAATATTAACTTAACTGCAAATCTTTCAAATATGAACTTCTTTGAATATATCTTATTATTCTTAGTTGGTATAATTGCAGCAGCAACAATGGTTATTCCTGGAGTATCAGGATCATTAGTATTAATGCTTTTAGGATATTATTATCCAATATTAGAATTAGTAACAGAAATTACAAAATTTAATAACTTATTTATAAATATAATAACAGGTGGAGTATTCGGTTTAGGTATTTTAGTAGGAATCGTTGGAGTATCAAAACTAATTGAATTCTTATTAGAAAAATATGAAGTTAAAACATACTTTGGAGTATTAGGATTTATCCTATCTTCAATTATTGCAATCCCAATTGCCGCATTAGCAGGAAGAGAAGGAATCTTTGCAATACCACATGTAATTGCAGCTGTTATCTTCTTAGCATTAGGTGTAGTAATCGGATATAAGTTAGGAGAGAAGTAATATGTCAATTATAGAAACAATCATACTAGGAATTATACAAGGAATTGCAGAGTTCTTACCAATTTCATCATCTGCACACTTAATTATATTTAGAGATATCTTTGGTATAGGAGCATCTATGCCAGAAGAAATGGCTTTATCATTTGATATTGCCTTACACTTTGGAACACTTCTTGCAATAGGAGTATTCTTCTTTAAAGAATTTATTACAATGATTACAAAAGGATTAACAAAAGGAGTTAAAGATGACGAAGGAAAGATGCTATGGTATCTAGTTGTAGCAACTATTCCTGCAGCTATCGCTGGACTTTTGTTTGAAGATTTAATTGAAGGAATCATTAGAAATAATTATTATATTATTGCAGCTGCTCTTGCAATTATGGGTATCATTATTTATCTAGCAGATGCTAAAAGTAAAAGTGATAAAAACTTAAAAACAATAACTCTAAAAGACGCAATTATAATTGGATGTAGTCAAGTATTTGCTCTTATCCCAGGATTTTCTCGTAGTGGTACTACAATCGCTGCAGGAAGACTTTTAGGAGTAAATAGAGAAGATGCGGCAAAGTTCTCATTTTTCTTATCCGCACCAGTTGTATGTGGAGCTGTAGT
The DNA here is from genome assembly GCA_016293205.1 of Bacilli bacterium. Classification (GTDB taxonomy): domain Bacteria; phylum Bacillota_I; class Bacilli_A; order RF39; family UBA660; genus JAEDES01. The sequence goes on along the minus strand of JAEDES010000027.1, from coordinate 6,089 downwards.
ATTAGAATTATTAGAAAAAACTACTTGGACAGTAATTGCTGCTGAATTATCAACATTTATAATTGGAATATTAATTTCATTTATAATTGGAATGTTATGTATTAAATATTTATTAAAGTACTTACATAATCATAACTTTAAAATATTTATGATTTATAGAATACTAATCGCCGTAGTTGTATTAGTATGTGTACTATTAGGAGTTTAATATGGATATAGCAAAATTAGGATTACTTACAACACTATTACTTGGACTCTTTATTTTAATAGGCTCAGTAATGGCATTAATATTTAAAAGACATGAAAAAGTAGTAGAAGCATCAATTGGTTTAGCATTTGGTGTAATTATCATGTTAATCGTAACAGAACTTCTACCAGAAATAATTCATCATTTAGGATTAAAACATATCTATTTATTTATAATCTTTACTGCAGTAGGATTCTATGTATTAAAGATTTTAGATAATTATATTCCAGATCATGATGATGAACATATGACAAAACAAGAAAGAAAAGAAAACTTAATTCATATTGGTATTATGACTGCAATTGCTTTAGCATTACATAATATCATTGAAGGTATGGCAGTATACTCAACAATTATAACTGATTCAAATATAGGTATATCACTACTACTAGGAATTGGTTTTCATAATATTCCTCTAGGAATGGTAATAACATCTGCACTATACCAAGGTAAAGATAATGTTTATAAATCAATTCTTTCAGTACTTATAATTTCTTCAACAACATTTATTGGCGGACTAATAATGTATTTCTTAAATATAACTGCAATAAATACAATTGTTTTAGGAATACTATTATCAATTACATTAGGAATGTTATTATTTATAACAGCAAATGAACTTATTCCAAGAATAAAAGGGACAACAAACAATAAAACAACAATAATTTCAATTATAGTAGGAATTATTATTGTTGCCATTGCATCATTAACTCATGTGCATCATCATTAAGAAGGTGAAATAATGTTATTTATTTGCAGTTACTTTTTACTATTTTTTATATATTGTGTAATTGGATATATTGTAGAAGTTTCATTTATAGCAATATGTCAGAAGAAATTAAACTTTAGTAGAGGTTTCTTGATTGGACCATACATTCCAATTTATGGAACAGGTATTATGTTGATGACAACACTACTTACTAAGTATCAAGATGACTATATTGTTCTCTTTATTCTAGGTGCAACATTATGTACTATTCTAGAATATATTACAAGTTATATTATGGAAAAAATATATAAATTACGCTGGTGGGATTACTCTAATAAAAAATTCAATATAAATGGAAGAGTATGTTTAGAAAATTCTGTTCTTTTTGGACTTGGTGGATTAGTAGTTATAAAACTGATCAATCCTTTATTTGAAAGATTTATAAATTGCATGTCACCAACTTTAGTTATAATACTAGCAATGGTAACATTCTTAATTTTTATAACAGATGTAATAATTAGTATTTTTATAACATTTAATTTAGGAATAAATATTAATGAATATGTCAAAGTAGACGCAACAAGTAAAATAAAAAAAGAAATCGAAAAAAGATTCAAGTCTTATACATTCTTACATAAACGTATTTTAAAAGCTTATCCAAACATAGCATCCCTTGATCAAAAAAAATTGAAATTTATAAGAGAAATGATTTCACAATCAAAAAAAGAATTAAAAAAAATAAAAGATAAATAAAAGATAACTCGAAAGAGTTATTTTTTTTGTAAATTTTACACATGTAGAGAAAAATAAAGAACTGATAAAAAACGTTTATGATAAAATGTAATCATAGGAAGTGAAGTAAATGATTAATAAGAAAAAATTTCTTCAACAAATAAAGTTTAGTAAAAAAGTAAGAACATGTATGTTAGCATTTGTGTTAATTTCAATTGCTACATTGACAATAGCTTATGCTGCATTAAGTACAACTTTAAAAATTAGTGGTACAGCAGAATTTCAAGAAGTAAGTTGGGGATTCAAAGTAGAAGAACAAACAGATGTTGATTATTGTATAGAACGTGATTGGAATGGTAGAGTAGAAGGTAATTCTATTGTTGCAGGTACAGCACAAATATTAAAAAAACCTACTATTAGTGGAACAGCATTAAATAATTTTGAAGTTTCATTTACAAAACCAGAAGATAAAGTATATTTAATATATAGAATAACAAATACAGGAACTATTCCAGCTAAATTAGATTCAATTATAACTAGTGAACCAACTTATACATCAAATACAAATAATCAAGATGATATTAACCTAGTAAAACGAGAATTTTGGTGGGATGTATCATCATATGAACTTTTTGAAGAAAATGGAAAATGGATAGACGGAAATCATATAGTTCCTAATGCAATTTTATGTCCTGGAGCATCTTTCTCAATTGAAATTGAAGCATCATATGGTATGTTTGCTGTTTCAGTACCAAGTAGTAATGTCACAATATCAAATTTAAATACAAAATTTAATTTTGTTGCTGCTAATAATAATTCATGTAATGGATCAACTCCAGTTAAACCAAATCAAGCACCACCAGCATAAGAAGGAGTGTAAGTATATGTATAGAAATCAGTTAAATAATAGAAAATAATGTATTGTATACTGATATTTGTATTAGTTGCAGTATTTACAATGACATTAGCATATGCAGCGTTATCAGTTGCACTTAAAAAAATTTTAAAATAAAAAACTTATTGACAAAAAAACAAAAAAGACTTATATTGAAATAGACGTTTTTGCAAAGAAGTGACAATTTATATATTTACAACAGGGTACACATAAATAAATATGTGATTTTTTGCGTCTTGTAAAAACTTAAGGACTTATATTTATTTAACTTCTTTGCACAGGAAAGGAGTTGAAGAAAAAAATGTCATTCATCGAAGTCAAGCAGATTAATAAAACTTTTAAAGTTCCAGTAAAAGAAAAAGGAAGATTTGGAACTTTAAAAACTTTCTTTAATAGAAAATATAAAGAAGTAAAAGCCATCAACAATATTTCTTTTTCTATTAAGAAAGGTGAAATAGTAGGATACATTGGTCCAAATGGAGCAGGTAAATCAACTACTATTAAAGTACTATCGGGAATCCTTGTTCCAGATTCCGGCTCTGTCATAATTGATAAAAAAGTACCATGGAAAGAACGTAAAGAATACGTAGGACAAATTGGAGTTGTCTTCGGACAAAGAAGTCAATTATGGTGGGATATACCTGCTATAGACACATTTAATTTATTAAAAGATATATATAAAATACCAGAAGAAAAATATCAAAAGAAATTAAATGAGTTAATTGACTTATTGAACCTAAAAGATATTGTCAATGTACCAGTAAGACAATTAAGCTTAGGTCAAAGAATGCGTTGTGAAATAGCAGCATCCTTAATTCATAGTCCAAAAATATTATTCTTAGATGAACCAACAATTGGACTAGATGCTATTTCTAAAAAAATAGTAAGAGATTTCATCAAAAAACTAAATAAAAAAGACAATGTCACAGTCATTTTAACAACTCATGACATGGCAGATATTGAAGCTCTTGCAAAAAGAATTATCTTAATCGGAAAAGGGAAAGTTTTATACGATGGAACTTTAAAGAAATTAAAAGATAATTACGACTACCTAAGAAAAATAACAATAAAAACAAATGATAAACTAACATTAGAAAAAGATTACATTGTAGAAGAACACAAAACAAAAGATACAATTGAATATGTAATTGATATAAGAAAAGTAGAAATAAGTGACTTCATAAAACTAATTTCTTCTAAAATATCAATCATAGACATTGATATCGACAGTGGAAATATTGATGATTTAATAGTAAGGTTATATGAGGAATATAAGATATGACATCTTACTTATCCTATTTTAAATTAAAGTTTAAAACAGGATTACAATATCGAGCTGCTGCTCTTGCTGGAATATCTACACAAATATTCTTTGGAATTGTATATATTTCAGTTTATGTAGCTTTCTATAATTCAGGATCTGGTTCCCTTCCAATGCCAATAGATGAATTAGTAAGTTACTTATGGTTAAATCAAGCTTTCTTTGCTTTAATATATATGTGGTATAAAGATAAAGATATCCTAAACTTAATTAAAAAAGGAAACATTGCTTATGAACTATGTCGACCACAAGACATTTATTCAATGTGGACTTCTAAAATACTAGGTGAAAGAATCTCTAATCTAACATTAAGATGTTTTCCAGTTCTTTTATTCGCATCATTCTTACCAAATGCATTTAGATTAGATTTATCAATCTCTCCAGAACGATTCTTAATCTTTTTAGTAACTTTAGTTCTATCAGCATTTTTAATGGTCTTCTTAATACTTTTATATCACATAATATGTTTATTCACTTTAGATGAAAAAGGGATTGTAAATATTTTTATGGTTGTTACAGATATCCTTTCAGGATTAGTAATACCAATTCCATTCTTTCCAGAATTTTTACAAAATATCTCCAATATCTTACCATTTAGATATATATCTGACTTTCCATTCAGATTATACGTTGGTAACATCTCTATACAAGAAGGATTAATTGGAATAATAATTCAAATTATCTGGATTGTAATTATCCTTTTACTTGGAAGACTACTGATGAAAATAGCACTAAAGAAAACAGTAGTACAAGGAGGGTAATATGAGTTTATATTTTAAATATTTTAAAGTACATCTAAAAAGTGAATTACAATACAAAATATCTTTTATTCTATCTTTTATCTCACAATTCTTTGTCTTCTTTGGATATTACTTCACAGTACTATGTCTATTTGATAACTTCTCAAATATAAAAGGATTTACTCTTTATGAAGTTCTTCTAACGTTTGGAATTATTCAAACAGGTTTCTCATTTTGTGAAACATTCTTTAGAGGAATAGATAAATTTGATGATTTAATAATAGATGGATCATTTGACAGACTTCTTTTAAGACCTAGAAATATACTTCTTCAAGTCTTTTGTCAAGAAACAAGTTTCATTAAATTATCTCGTCTAATTCAATCTCTTATTATCTTAGGAATTGCTGTAATAAATATTGATGTAGTATGGACAATAGAAAAAATAATTACCTTACTATTTATGATAATAAGTTCCATACTAATCTTCTTAAGTATTTTTATCCTTGCAGCAGCTTACTGTTTTATAACAGTAAAAGGATTAGAAGTACGAAATGTTTTTACTGATGGTGGTAAACATATGGCTCAATATCCAATTGGAATTTTCCAAAAAGGATTTGTATTCTTCTTCACATATATAATTCCCTTTGGATTCGTCAATTACTATCCATTACTTTATATTTTAGGAATAAAGAATAACCCAATCTATATCATCTCTCCACTAGTAACAGTAATCTATATCATTCCATGTATTATAATCTTCTACTTAGGTATGAAAAAATATACATCTGCAGGATCATAAAAAAGGACCTTCGGGTTCTTTTTTCATATATGTAAACTAAAGTCAAAACAAATGACTTAAATATAAATATATGATAAAATCAAAGAGGATGGATAATCCAAAGAGGAGAAAAAGATATAATGAAGATAAAAGAAAATATTAACAGGAATATATTTAGGGGATATGACATCAGAGGTGTTTATCCTACAGAGATAGATGCTGATACTGCTTATACTATCGGTCTAGGTTTTGGTAGCTACATCAAAAGTATTGGTAAGACTACATGTGTGCTTGGACATGACAATCGTTTAAGTGGTGAAGAGTTATACAATGCTTTATCAACTGGTATTTTAGAAACTGGTATTGATATTATTTCTTTAGGTCTATGTACAACTCCGATGTATTATTATGCTTGTATTAAATTAGGTGTATATAGTGGTGTAATGGTAACTGCATCTCATAATCCAAAAGATGATAATGGATTTAAATTTGCTTTCGACGAAAAAGGTAATTGTAAAGGTCAAGAAATTCAAGACTTTTTAGCTTATATTGAAAAAGGTGAGTTCCAAACAGGCGGAGAACTTGGAAAAGTTACTACTTTTGATATAAAAAATGATTATATAGAATTATTTAAAAATAGTTTAAGTTTTGGACCAAGAAGAGTAAA
>JAEDES010000026.1 GCA_016293205.1 Bacilli bacterium | reverse complement strand
TCTCTTTTTAATATAAGTCTTTTTTTATAATGTCTCCTAAATAGGGTTCACATCACATTATTCTAGTCTTTTTTATTACTTAATCCTTGATAGTATTTGTATCTATCTTCAGCATGTTTTTGATTTTCCTCTAACATTTCTTTAGCTTCTTTATTAAGTTTATTTAATGAACGATATCTATCTTCTCCATTAATAAATTCTTGATACTTACTAAAGTCTGCTTGAGAATCCATACTAAATTGTTTATTTTCAGGATTGTAATGGAATAATGGGAAATATCCTGATTGAGTAGCTTCTTTTTCTTCTTGTAAACTATTCTTCATTCCTTTAATTATTCCTTGTGCAATACATGGAGCATAAGCAATGATAATACTTGGTCCATTATATGCTTCAGCTTCCTTCAACACTTTAATAGCTTGATTTGCATTTGCACCCATTGAAATAGTACCAACATATACATGCGGATAAGTTAGTGCAATCTTCGCCAAATCTTTCTTAGCAGTTTGTTTTCCACCTGAAGCAAACTTCGCAACTGCACCCATTCTTGTAGACTTAGAAGATTGTCCTCCTGTATTTGAATACACCTCAGTATCAAGTACTAAAATATTTACATTTTCTTTATTAGCAAGAACATGGTCAATTCCATTATATCCAATGTCATATGCCCATCCATCTCCACCAATCATCCAAACACTTCTTGGCATTACAAAGTCTTTTAATTTATCTAATCCTTCAATTCTAGTTTCATCAATTACTTCAAGTAATGCTTTAGCATTTTCTTCATTTTGAACTTCTGCATAATTCTTATAAATATCTTGTTCACTCTTCTTAACAACTTTAATATTATTCATAATCATTCTAGAAATTCTATTCTTCATAGCTTGATCAGCTATTCTCATACCAAATCCAAATTCTGCATTATCTTCAAATAATGAATTTGCCCATGGAATTGAATATGGCATAGATGGTGATGAGGCTCCATAAATTGAAGAACATCCAGTTGCATTAGCAACTACCATTCTGTCTCCAAATAATTGTGTAACAAGTTTTAAATAAGCAGTTTCTCCACACCCAGCACAAGCTCCTGGGAACTCAAACTTAGGTTTAACAAACTGACTACCTTTAACAGTTGCTACATTCATTACATTTTTCTTTTCACTTACTTCATTAAATAAGTATTTATATTCTTCTATCTTTTTATCTTTTTCTAATTCTTCTTTAGCTTTCATTATGATAGCTTTAGCACCCTTCTTACCAGGACACACGTCGCTACATAATCCACAACCAGTACAATCAGGTAAACTTACACCAACTGTATATTTATAATTTTGATTTGGAATATTCCCATTAATTAAATTTCTACTTACTGACTCTGGTGCATCAATTTCTTCTTTCTCATTTAATAAGAAAGGTCTAATTACACCATGTGGACAAACTAAAGAACATAAGTTACATGAAATACAGTTCTCACTATTAAAGCAAGGAGCCATATCACTAATATCTCTCTTATCATACTTAGATGTTCCAGCTTCAGTCATACCATCAGCCATATTAATGAAACTACTTACTGGTAGACTATCTCCTTCTCCAGTATCAATCATTTCAAACATACTCTTCTTATTTCCTAAATCAAGTGCAAAGTCTACATAAGGAAGTTTTACTGGTACTAAAGCATCTAAACAAGCTTCAATTGCTTTAACATTCTTTCCTACTAAATCTCCACTCTTATTAGCAAATTTAACTGCTAAGTTTTCTTTAATTTTACCAATAGCAAAATCTAAATCTATAATCTTACCAAGTTTAAATATTAAAGTTTCCATAATAGCACTTATCTTACCAGGAATACCAGCTTCCTTAGCAATCTTATCAGCATCTACTACATACATCTTAATATTTCTACTTTGAATAATTTTTTTATCATGAATAGTCATAGATAATAATAATTCATCTGGTTTCTTATTACTATTAACAATAAAAATACCATTATCTTTAATCTTATCTAACATTTTCAACTTCTTAAGATAACTTTCTTTAGTACATACAATTAAACTAGCTTTCTCTACATAATAAGTAGATTTAACTGGTTTCTTAGCAAATCTTAAATGTGAAATAGTTACTCCACCAGACTTCTTAGAATCATATTGGAAATATCCTTGTACATATGCATTTGTATAAGTTCCTGTAACTTTCATTAAGTCTTTAGCAGCACTAACCATTCCATCACTACCAAATCCATATATTAAGAATTCAATATTCTTATTTGGAATAATAAATGTCTTATCATAAGGAACACTTAAATTAGTAATATCATCATTAATACCAACTGTAAAATTATTATGAACATCTCTACTATCTAGAAAATCAAATACTCCTTTAATCATAGCAGGTGTTGTATTCTTACTAGATAGTCCATATCTACCACCATATACACTTACTTTAGCATCTACTTCTTTAATAGTTTTAACAACATCTAAGTATAAAGGCTCTCCACTTGATCCAGCTTCTTTAGTTCTATCAAGTACTGCAATCTTCTTAACTGTCTTAGGTAATGCTTTTAAGAAATATTTTGTACTAAATGGTCTATATAAATGTACTTCTAATAAACCAACAGCTTCATTCTTATTATTAACTAAATAATCTACTGTTTCTTTTATAGTTTCACAAACAGAACCCATTGCAACAATTACTCTAGTAGCTTCATTACTTCCATAATAATTAAATGGTTGATAATCCCCACCAGTAATCTTATTAATTTCTTTCATATAATCATTAACAATATCTGGTACTTTATCATAATATCCATTTCTTACTTCAGTATTTTGGAAATAAATATCCTCATTTTGTGCTGTTCCAAATATTGCTGGTTTATTTGGATTCATCGCTCTATTTCTAAATTCTTCTAATGCTTTTTTATCTATTAAATCTTTTAATTTATCAGTATCAATTACATCTATCTTTTGTAATTCATGACTTGTTCTAAAACCATCAAAAAAGTTTATAAATGGTACTCTTCCTTTAATTGCTGCTAAATGTGCTACTCCAGTTAAATCCATTACTTGTTGTACTGAAGAAGAAGCTAACATAGCAAACCCAGTTGAACGAGCTGCATATATATCTTGATGATCTCCAAAAATAGATAATGCATGTGTAGCAATACTTCTAGCCGCTACATTTATAACACCAGGTAATAATTCTCCCGCTATTTTATACATATTAGGAAGCATTAATAATAAACCTTGACTTGCTGTATATGTTGTAGTTAAACATCCCGAAAGAAGTGATCCATGTACCATACCAGCAGCTCCCGCTTCTGATTGCATTTCTACTACTCTAACAGGTGTATCAAAATAATTTAATTTACCTTCATTACTCCATTTATCAGTTAACTCTGCCATAGGAGATGCAGGTGTAATCGGATATATTCCCGCTACTTCTGTAAAATTATATGAAACATAACTACAAGCTTCATTTCCATCCATTATTTTCTTCATTAATCTTCATCCTTTCAACTATATTAATTATATATCAATTATCTTTAAAAAAAAAGAATTTCCACAAGAAATTCTTTATTCATCTTTCACTATAAGTTTATCTTTTAAGTCTCTAGTAAATAAACTTCTTCCATCTTCCATAAATCCAACTTCTTTAAACTTACACTCTATTGATTCATCTTGATTTTCAAATCCAACTCTAGTAAGTATCGCTCCATCAAATAAATATATTTTAAATGGATATTCATCAAAATACTCTAAATCACAGTCAAATTCACTACATACTAAGATTTGTTGATCAGAAAAACTTCTAAATACATTCATTAAAGATTCTTTATTTCTACACTTATAAACATCCATTATTTCCATTATAGTAACTATATCTAAAGGATAATAAAACATATCATTATTATAAACTAAATCTATTCCATCATCACTTTCTAATACATATGTAGGAATAAAATCAACCCCACCTAAAACCATCTTTAATAAATCAGCTGCACTCTTAGGTTTATCTAATAAATAATCAGCAGTACGTGATGTTTCTTTAGAATATCCACTTCTTCTTATTTTACTATTCCTAACATTTTCTAAATCTAAATTACCTCTTAATACTTCTTTAACTAAATCTCTATAAATAGGAAGTCTTTCTTGAAATTCAGCCTCTTCTTCAAATAATCTATCTAAAAAGTCATCTACATTATCCCCACTAAATTCATCTAAGAAATCACTGTGATTATAAATAATATCATAAAAACCAAATAACTTACCAGCAACCCAATTTAATTCACTATCATCTAATTCTTCAACATCAATATTTAAATCTAAAACATTAAAATCTTTTGATTCATTTAATAAATAAAATAATCCTATCTTACCACAATCTAATATATCTTGATCACTAATAGTACCTTCTCTTCTTAATAATGTAAGTACTTCTAAATAATCTCCTAAATTAGGTTGTAACTGCATCTTATAAAGTTCTAAGAATTTCTTACTATCGAATTTAGTTTCCCCTATATGAACACTAATATGATATTGTTTTAAAATATCACTTTCTAAATCACTAATATTACCATTAATAATATCATCAGTACATCCAGATCTTGCCATATGAACAATACTTTCATTCTTTCTAGCAATTCTATTAAAGAACACTCTATAATCTTTATCACTATGTCCTACAGGACAATCAAATTTCATAACTTCTGGATGAAATAATTTATAAATATCACTTGGATTAGTTAAAAACATTTCTAATAATCTATTATCTTTAACAAAATTAATTTGTCTAACAAAAGTTGGAATATATCCATTAACATGTCTTCTCTTTTTCATATCAATTTTCTTATATTCAACATACTTCTCTTCTGCTAAAGTAGTTAAACCTTCTATAAAATTATGATATTCAAATTCTCTAACATATAAACAATCTGTAATTACATGAATAAACTCATGAAATAACACTTTTCTAACATCTATTGTATCCTTAGATACTAATACTTGATTATCTTTATATTGACCTGCAATATTCTCACCTAATGTCGCCTTAAAATCAATATTTTTATGCATATTAGAAGTAATTCTTCTAAGTAATTCTTCTTCACTTAATAGCCCAGGAAATATTTCCATAAAGTCATCAATAAAGTTTTTAATTGCATCTCTTGTCTCTAAATTATATTTATCCATACCGCATCCCTCGAAAATTGTTTATATAATACAACAAAAAAAGAGAAAAATCAATTTTCTCTTAATTTATTAAACTAGCATACTGACTAACAGTAGTATATCTATTTAAAGGAATTCTAGGTACTCTATATAAATCTATTCCTTTAGTAGCCTTTCTATGTCCACCCATAAATGCAATCTTAAATCCTGCTTCTTTTACAGCACTAACTGCATAATCATTTAATTCATAGAATGGATAACAGAATGCTGTTGTACCATTTAAAGTCTCTCTACTTTGCTTTAAATCTGCAACTAACTTAGTCTTCTCTAAACATTTAAGTGGACTACCTTGTCCTCCTGAACATACTCCAGGTGTATGTAATAAATGTGTATGAGAAGCAATTTCCATATAAGGAGATGCAAACTTACTAGCTGGGTACCATCCACTAACTAAGAATAATGTAGCATTAATTTTAAATTCTTCAAGTAATGGAATAAACATCTCCGCTCTCGCACCATCATCAATTGTAATTAAAATACTTTTACTTGGTAATCTTAATTTACCTTCTATAAATAATCTTAACTCAGTTGTATTAATAGTAAAGAATCCATTATTATTCAAATAAGTAAAATGCTCTCTAATTTGATTTTCACTATGACATATAGCCTCATTACAACTAGTATCTTCCATCTTATAAAAGAAATGATATACCGTTACAGGTACAGCACTAGCATCAGCTAAATCAGTATTATGTTTACTATAAGTTTTATCAATCTCATCATATTTAACTAATAAAGCTTCATCTAAATATTCAATATAAACACCTAAATCATCTTTATATATAATTGGTCTATCTAAAGGATCATAAATAGTATAAATAGCTTTGTCCCCTCTATATAAATTAACTTCTTCCTTAGTAACAACATTTTCATTAAACATAACATATTTTTTATAACGATTATCTTTAACTACTTCTTCTTTATAAGGTTCTACATCTTTATAAGATAAATAATAACCTAACTCTTCACTATAAAAATATTCAGTATCTTTATTAATATCAGTCTTAGAAAGATTAATTATCTCACCTATTGCAACCCTTCCACTCACTTTATATTTCTTCTTATCTTTACTATATAAATAAGTATCTTTATTAGTCACTACTTTCTCACTATAATGACTCTTTATCTTATCTAATTTCTTCTTATCATTAAGTTCTTTATATTCTGACTTATAATATTCATCATATTTATAATAGAATAAACAACCTCCACCAAACAACAATAATAAAAATAATATTAAACAAACAACCACTACCTTAGCTTTAAGCTTTTGCTTCTTTTTAGCCATAAAACTATCCTCCTATAGAAATTATATCACAAAGAAAATTCTTTCAATGAAAGAATTTAAATATTACTTTTTATATAATTATATATTTTTCTACTAGTATCACTCTTATAATGTAGTCCATCACTTGTATTAAATCCACTAGATACTAAGTAATTATAAGTATCTATATATCTAACATTACTATTTAATCCATTTTTTAACTTATTATTAAAACTAACAATTTTACTAGTTAAATTGCTATAAGATCCATCTACTGGATTAACTGATACAAAGTAAGTAATTGCTCCTTTAGAAGCCCAATTACTAGCTTTTTGATTAATATATGAAATATATGCTTCTGGTTGATATAAATCATTAACACCCATCATAATAACTATTTTAGTACCATTACCAATTTTACTTTCAACATTAGGAACCCCTGTATTTTTCATCCAATTAAGTCCCATTGAACCCTTACAACTCCAAGTATCACTTCCTGCTCCAACATGACTTTTCATTTGAACACATCTAGAATCTCCAATCATAATTACATTCTTAGTAGTAACACTATTATTAGAATTACTAGAAGTATTATTACTATTATTATTGTTATTATTACCACTAGATCCCTTATCATAAGAATCTGGTGTAGTATTTATTGGTCCACTTGGCTTATTATTATTAACTGGTTTATATGTAGAATTTCCTGAAGTATTAGCATTCTTTGCATTATTCCAACATGCACTTATATCATAATCTTCACCAAGAATCCCCATAGTTGCATTTACTAATATTGGTATTGCAAATACCATAACTAATGCAATTATCCAATTCTTATACATACTAAAATTCTTTTTATCATCAGGATTCATTACACTCTTAGTAAGATTAATTCCTAACGCAACAATTGCAAGAATTGGTGCAAGTATTTGAATAATAGTAATAATTCTTTGTGCAATATTAAATAAGTTAGCTAATGCTGGATTACCACAAGTACCAACCATATCTAAAATAAACATATTCTTCACCTACTTTAACGAATCTCCAGGAATACAATAATCAGCTGTATTAACACTTGTTAATACTTTATCTATGGCAAACCATCCTGTCTTACCACTACCAGAACTAGAATATCCATTTCCTACATAAATGCTTGTATCATTTATATCAAGTAAAGCCATATAATGTTGACTAGAAGTAAATGTACTACTTCCATTCTTAGTACGACCATATACCTTTATAACTACAACATTACCATCTCTTAAGAAATTAATAATATTTTGTTTATTTGTACTACCACTACTACATTTTATTTTACCACCAGTAAGTTTAGTAATTGCATCCCAAGGATAATTATGTCTATGACTAGATTTAAACACAGTATAAGGTGTAATTGAATTATCTGCAGCCGAAGAAACAACTGCAATAGAAGTAATCATACAACCAACTTGTCCAATTGTTTTACCACTACTATATTTATGATCTTTCCATCTACTATCTGCTTGATTATACAAATTATATGTAACACCATTACGTGAATTTCTATAAGTACCATACGTATTACTAGCAGAAGTATTATTACTATTACTATTATTATTACTATTATTACTATTATTAGTACTACCTTTGTCATAAGAATCAGGTGTAGTATTTATTGGTCCACTTGGTTTATTATTATTATTTACTGGTTTATATGTAGAATTTCCTGAAGTATTAGCATTCTTTGCATTATTCCAACATGCACTTATATCATAATCTTCACCAAGAATCCCCATAGTTGCATTTACTAATATTGGTATTGCAAATACCATAACTAATGCAATTATCCAATTCTTATACATACTAAAATTCTTTTTATCATCAGGATTCATTACGCTCTTAGTAAGATTAATCCCTAACGCAACAATTGCAAGTATAGGCGCAAGTATTTGAATAATAGTAATCATCTTTTGAGCTATACTAAATAAATTTGATAATGCTGGATTTCCACAAGTACTAACCATATCTAAAATATACATTTTCTTCACCTGTCTTTATATTATTAAGTATATCATTTATAACAAAATTCATAAATAAAAAAAGTTATCAAAAGATAACTTTTATATTATTTAACAATCCAGAATGTAGACATATCTCGTAGTCCATATCTTCCACCAGCAACTGGAGTATTAATAATTTCACCATTAATTACTAATTCAGATGAACTTCCTCCATCTAAGTTAGCAGCATTATATGCTCCATATCTTTCCATAATATCAGTTAAATCAATCATATCTGCTCCAATACTATGAGCAAGTCTACCATTAATTACTAACATTAATACGATACCATCTTTTCTTTGACCAATAGCAGATCTAGGAGCAATTCCCCATCCACCATTTCCTTTATAAAATGATCTCTTACCATTAACAATTAAGTAAGGACCAAATTCAATAGCATCTCTATATCCTGTATTAATAGCTTCTTGTTTAGTCATTCTACCTAAAATTAATTTATGCTCATTAGTGAATCCAATAAATCCTCCACCCATACTAGCATCGATATAATCACTTACTACTTTACCTTTACTAAATACAGTTCCATGTGGTAAAGCACCATTTGAATTCCAATCTGGATCATAGAATCCACCAGCATTCATTGCAATAATTGCACCTTCTCTTTTAGATACAGTTAAAATATCTTCACCACGACTACCAATATATGCAGTAGTAGCAATTTGAATTCTACTAGGATCGTAAACAACTACTAAGAAACCTTCATATTTAGATTCTCTAATTTTAATTACCTTATATAAATCATTTCCTGGATCTTTAGTTAAAACATCCTTATCATATTCATTACGATAAATAGTTGTAGTATATTTTTTAAATTGAATAGCATCAGAATTACTTACCTCATCTACTTCAATAACACTATTATTAGCTAAAACTTTTTGAATAGTTTCATCACTATAAAGCCAAGTAGCTAAGTATTGATGAGTCATAGTTGTCATAGCACTAGTTATCCAAAAGTTTCTAAAACCAGCCCAAGGACCATAAAAAAGGAATAAAAAGCAACAAACCCCAACTACAAATAAAGATGAGAAAATAGCAACTAATTTTTTCTTTAAAGACCACTTTTTCTTATTAGACTTTTTAGCTTTTTTAGCTTCTTTCTTTTCTTGTTTCTTTAAAGCTTTCTTTTCTTTTTTACTTAATTCAACCGCTTCAGTATTAACTAAATTTTCCTTAACCTTTTTTTCCTTCTTAAACAACATGTACTACTCCTCAACTTTCTCTTCTTCTTTAACTTCTTCTTTCTTCTCCTCTTCTAGCTTTCCATCATAAATACCATCACCATTATTATCAATATACTTTTTCTTAGTATTATAATATTGTAATTGAATAGTACTTCCATTAGATAATTGGAAAGTATTATATGAATCTATATTTTTATTATATAATGCAATATCTCCAACAAAGAAATTATTAACTTGTTCAAATATAGATTTATAGTTATTACACTTAGAGTTTACACTACTATCCGGATAATAAACATTTTTACATAAATCGTCTAAACTTTTAGCTTTCTTTTCTAAACTATCAACCATTGCTTCATAATTAGATAATACATTTTTAATATTAGCATCATCATTTCCTAATGAATCATAATATAAAGAACCTAAAACATTGTTATAAAGTTCATCTCTATATGATTCAAAAGATGTAGTACTATTGCTAAAATCTTCAAATTCATCATTTACAATAACCATTCTTTTTAAAGTTAATTCTCTATCTTCTTTTAAACTAACTAAAAAAGATGTTACTCCTCCTGAAATTAATAAAACTAAACTTAACATTAGGCACACAAAAGCCGCTCTTTTACCCTTCACAAAAATCACCTGCTTTTATAATAGCAAATTTTGCCTCTTTTGTATACCCCGAAACCCAAAAAAATGCCTAAATATAGGCATTATTTTCCATTTTCTGTTTCAGAAATAATATAAATTGGTCTTTTCTTTACTTCTAAGTAAAGTTTTGACATATACATTCCCATTATACCAAAGAAGAACAATTGTAATCCCCCTACAAATATAATGATACATGCAAGTGATGGCCACCCACTAACAGGATCTCCCCACACAATAGTTTTAACTATAATAAATATTATTGCAGCAAAAGCAATTAAGCAAAATATTAATCCAACTAGAGCAGCTAAAATTAATGGTGTTGTTGAGAATGCTAAAATACCTTCTAAAGCATATTTAAATAACTTCCAAAAACTCCATTTAGTAACACCAGCAACTCTTCCCGGAGCAGTATAATCAATCCACTTAGTATTAAATCCTACAAAACTAAATATACCTTTAGAATAACGATTATATTCTCCCATAGAAATAATAGCATCTACCATTTTTCTTTTCATTAATCTAAAATCTCTAGCACCTGGAACTTGTGGTGTAGATGAAATCATACCAATTAATTTATACCAACATTTAGTAAAGAACTTTCTAATAAATGAATAATCTTTATGATTTTTTGTATATAAAGCAACACAATCATAACCTTCATTTTGAATAGAATCATACATAGTCTTAACCATCTCTGGTGGATCTTGCATATCAGCATCCATTATTGCTACATAATCCCCAGTAGCATTTTCTAAACCTGCATACATTCCAGCTTCTTTTCCAAAATTTCTTGAAAAAGAAATAAAACGAACTCTTTTATCTTTCTTAGATAAATCTCTTAAAATATCTAAAGTCTTATCACGACTACCATCATTAATAAATAAAAATTCAAAATCAACATTCTTCATTTCTTTAGAAACTCTATTTATCTCTTTATAAAATATTGGTAATGATTCTTCCTCATTATAACAAGGAACTATAATTGAAATCTTCTCTTTACTCATAACTACACCTATTTTTTAAATATAAATAACTTACTAAAAATATAATTTAAAATAATTACTAAAACATTAGCTAAAACTTTAGAAATCATTTCTCCTACATGTAATATATCTATTAGTAAAAACATACTTCCCATATCAAAACCTAATGATAAAATTCTAAATCCAAAGAATGAAATTAATTCTTTAATATTTTCTTTCTTAGATTTACCTTTACTTTCAAATACAAATAATTTATTTGTTATAAAAGCAAATAATACAGATAACGTCCAAGCAATAATATTACTTATATATACTTCAATAGATAATTTTCTAAGTATATAAAAACTTACAATATTAATAATAGTAGTAAATACTCCAAATACTAAATACATTAATACTTCTCTAAACTTATTAAACCAAGATGTATGATTATCTTCTTCAATATAATCACTAACTAATTTAACCATATTATGAGTATTACTTGTAAATTTTCTAGCTTTAAAAGTCTTACTCTTTTCAATCATTTTACCTAGTTTATTAAAATCTCTAAGTTCTAAAATATAACCTAAATCTCCAAATTCTTTTATAATTTGTTTTTGATGATCATTATTATGTTCTTTATATTTTTTAAGTCTTGCAGCAGCAATAACTGGTTTACCGTATTTAATACCAGTAAGAATAGATCCAACTCCTCCATGAGTAATTAATAAACTACAACTTTTCATAAGTTTATCAAACTCATCTTGACTAACTAAATCCATTATTTCCATATTTTTAGATTCATACTTAGTATAACCAGCTTGTACAATTACTTTTTCTTTTATATTTCCTCTTTCAATTTCACGATCAATTGCTTGTAACAATCTTTCAAAACTCTTATCTTGAGTACCTAATGTAACGAATATCATTAGAAAATCCACCCCCCAAATGTTGCTTCAGGGTATAACTCTTTCATACTCTCCCATTGAACAATAAACTTATCACTAACAGGATATAAAAGTCTACCAGTAATAGTTTTACTAGTTAAATTAGCAAAAGATTCAATAAAGATAATTCTTGTACCAAAAAATTTACCAATTAAACAAATAGGCCCAGCAGTATGTGCCCCTGTAGTAACAATATAATCAGGATGTATTTTAAAATATAAAAATAAACTTTTAACACAGTTATAAAATAGCTTAAATGGATATGTTAACATATGATCCTTAGTACCATATACTAAGAAATCAACCTTTTTAGGATATTTGTCTAATAAATGTAAATTAGATTTAGTTTTTTCTGTAATAATATGATATTCATATTTATCAAATAATTCCTTCAACTGCATCATTTCATTTAAATGACCACCAGTAGAAGCAACAAATAATACTCTTTTCATAATTATCTCTTCTTTCCAAGTAATTGAAACCATTTCTCTCCAACTACTTTACTTTCATATTTTTTTGAAACTTCATAACCCGCTTTACCTATTCTTTTTCTAGTTTTCTTATTTTCTATTAAATCAGCAACTTTTTTTATATAAGCATCATGATTTCTATTTTTTATTAAATATCCATTCTCCCCACTATTAATTAATTCATTTGCTCCTTCTGCACTATTAAATGCAACACATGGTAATCCATGACTCATTGCCTCTATTAGAACAATACCAAATGACTCAGTAAATGAAGTCATTAAATATATTGAAGCTTCATGTAATAATTTATCAATATAATCTTTCTTTTGAAATCCATGTAAAGTAACAAAATCTCCAAGATTATTATCATTTATATATTTATTAAGATTATCTTTTTCTGGACCATCTCCGACAATATCAAGAGTCCAATCAGGATAAATATTATGAAGTTTATTAAATATTTCTAATAAATCCATATATCCTTTTTCTTTAGATAATCTACCTACACTAACTAATTTTTTACTAGATACATCAGATAATTCTAAAGGCATATTATCAACTATATTAGGAATAAACACACATTTACAATTATATTTTTTCATTTCTTTAGAATAATATTTTCTAAGATTATCTGATACAAGTACTAAATAATCTAATTTTTTGCAAGATGTAACAATATTAGAAGCATATTTCATATTACCATGATGATGATTATGTTCCCAACCTATCTTAAGACAATCTTCTCTTCCATAAATACTTAACCATTCATCAAAAATATCACGAGTAGCTATAATACAATCACTATCACAAGACTTAATATAATTAATCATACTACTCTTACGTTTTCTAAGAACTGAAATACTTTTAATACCTTCTTTAAATATACTAATAATTTTCTTTTTACTAATCGCGTCTTTTAATTCTTTTTTATTTGGAACTACATCTGTTAAATATTTTATATTAACTTTTGGATCAATATAAAATGAACTCTTATCATAAAGTTTATAAGTACAAGCAATTTCAACTTCATACTTAGTACATAAAATATTTGCAAGTGCAGCAACTGATTTTTCTATTCCACCAAATCCTAAGTGTAATGATAAAATAGATATTTTCTTCATATTACCACCTAAAATCATTATAACACTATTGAAAATAAAAGAAAACAAAAAAAGTAGCAACGCTACTTTTGTATTTATTATTGATTAACCACTGGAGTTACTTCAGGAACCATTTCTGGTACTGCTACTGGTGTAGCATCTGCAACTACTGGTGCTGGTGCAGCAACAACTGGTGCAGC
>JAEDES010000052.1 GCA_016293205.1 Bacilli bacterium | reverse complement strand
CTAATGTAGATGTTAGTAGATTAAGCTCAGAGTTTAAAGCCATTCAAGATGAATTGGCGAAAGAAGTAAATGTTAGACTAGGTGCCAAAGGTGTTAAAACTGTTGAAGATGTATTAAATGTAATACTTAAACATAGAAATGAATTAGAAAGACAAATATCTATGGAAGTTGATTCATCTAAAGTAAAACAACTTAATGGTGAATTAGAAAAAACTAATAAAGTTATAAACTCATTAGGTGGTAAAACTGGTAGTTTAGGTAGAGCTTTAATAGATAATGCTGATGTTAGCAACGTTAAACAACTTGAAAATGAATTAGGAAATGTTGAAAAGAGATATAATAATTTAGCAAGTAAAACCGATAAATTAAAAGGAAATAATTTTGTAGATATAAGTGAATTAAGAAACACATTAGAATTATCAGAAAGTATCAAGAAAACTCTTAATGACGTAAAAGTTAATCCTACTTCTAATGGTATAAGTAAATTAAATAGTGAATTAAGCAAACTAGAACAAACTATAAAAAATACAGAACAAAATGCTAAGAACATCGAACTTAATGTTAACTTTAATAATAATTTAGAAACTGCTAGTAACATGATAAATGGTATTGAAGCAAGTTTAATTAAATTAGGAAAATCTTCTGGTGCATTAGATGAATTTAAATCGAGATTTGAGAGCATAAAACAATATTCAAAAATAAATCTTAGTGGTGCTATATCTCAATTAGATGACCTTATCAGAAAAATGAAAGAATTTGGAAGTGAAAAAGGTTTAGGAGATATAAGTGGTACTATTTCTCAATATAAAAAATATTACAAAGAATTAGAACAAGCTAGACTTGGAGCTATAAAATCTAGTGGAACTGATGAAGCTAAAGGATATGAACAGACTGCTAGTAGAATAGAAAATGCAACTAAACGTTTAGTTCAAAGTTTTAAAGAAGCACAACAAGAATCTGCTAATACTTTTAAAAGTGATTCATTTAATGATTTTTCAAGTAAAGTTAATAAAGAAATTAATAGTGTAATTAATGATATTAATAAATTCCAATCATCAATGAAAAATTTAGATAAAATTGTTGATTTTGGAAATCTTAGTGGTGATATTGGAAAAGGTTTAGCTGAAGAATTTAGTTCTATAATGAATAAAATTGATGAAGTAAGAAATAAACTTAAAAATATGGAACTTACTCCAAATATAGATTTAACTGAAATTACTAAAGCTAAAGATGAATTAAAAGATTTAGAAAATCAAGCAGACCGATTAAAGAAAGTATCTATAATGTTGAAATGTTCTGATTCTATTTCTGAACTAGATAAACTTGAGTCTAGAATGAAAGAAATTGGAAGAAGTGCTGATGGCATTGATGAATTAAGAAGTAAATTTTTAACATTAGGTTCTGGTATAAAAGAAGGTACAGCAGATATAGAAGGAGCTGTAAAAGAACTTAAAAATTTAACTAATCAAGCTGATAAATTTGGTAAATCATTTGAACGTTCTCTTAGTGGAGGAGGCGGAGGAAACTTTGGTAGTAAAATACAAGGATTCTTCCAAGATATAAAACAATCATTTAGTCAATTCACAATAGGTGAATTAATGGCTGATGCAATACAACAAGGAGTATATTCTATAAAAGATGTTGTAATGGAACTAGATAGTGCATTAGCAGACTTTGCAAGAGTTGCACCAGATGATTTTACAGTTAATAGTGCTAACTTAGAAAAAGTAGCTAGTACAGCTAAACAAATAGCAATAGATGTAGGTCAATCAACTTCAGATGTTATAACTGGTATGAGTACTGCATTACAAGCTGGTGCTAAAACCATGAGCCAAGCTACAGCGATAGCTAAACAATCTGCTATATTCCAAAATGTTACAGATATGGATGCTAAAAGTGCTTCAAAAGCTGTTTCTACAATGGTAAACCAATACTTTGGTATGGATAAAGCATTAGCTCAAGTTGATAAAGGTGTTGGAGCAACTCGTAAAGGATACGATAACTTAACTGAAGCTATGGATTTAGCGAATTATGCTGGTTAAAATTAGCCAGGCTATATGGCGACATATAGTATAAATCTCTTTTGAATTGCTGGAAAATCCTTAGAGCCTGTTAAACTACAACGTAATTGGAAACGATAAGCGTGAATGTTTGAAAATTAATAGGATTGGATAATCAGCAGGTAAGATTCTAAAAATATATAAATTAAGTTGACGTTTAATAAATGTATATGTATAATATAAGTAAAGAAGGTGATAAATATGGTAAGGAGAAAAACCCAAGAAGAGGTTGAAAAAATATATGAAGAACAAGGATATAAATTATTATCCAAATATATAAATAATAGAACACCTAACACAATGAAATGCCCACATGGTCATATAACTGATACGATGACATTATGGAGTTTTCAAAAAGGATGTAGGTGTCCAAAATGTAGTCATAAGGCTAAATTAACTTATGAAGAGATTAAACAATATTTTGAATCATATGGATATAAATTGTTATCAACTAAATATATTGGAGCAAATGAAAAATTAAAAGTTGAATGTCCAAAAGGTCATAGGTTTGAAATATCATATGCAAAATTTTATTCTGGTCGTAGATGTTCAGTATGTAATATGTCTAGTGGAGAACAAGAAGTAGCTAGAATATTAGATAAATATAATATAGAATATGATATTCAGTATAGATTTGATGATTGTAAAAATATATTAACATTACCTTTTGATTTTAAATTAAAAAAGAAAGGTAGACCAATATGTATTGAATTTGATGGAGATATGCATTTTAAACCTAGAGGTACAGATACAATAGAATATTTCATACAAAGAAAAATTAATGATGGATTAAAAAATGAATATTGTTTAAATAATGGAATTAAATTAATAAGGATACCATATTGGGAAACACAAAATATAGAAAACATACTTATTAAAGAACTTAATTTATATAATTAATGAATAAACTTCAACGACTATCCCTCGGATTACTAATAATAGTAATCAATAGGAGTACGGCTCAAGTGATTGGAGTGGGTGAGAATCCCTTAAACGGAAGTGGAAGAGGACTTTAAAAGTTCAAGATATAGTCTGCTCTCGTAGGAAACTACGAGCAGTTTTCGTGTAAAGAAAACGGTATGTGTGTAGC
>JAEDES010000051.1 GCA_016293205.1 Bacilli bacterium | reverse complement strand
CTAACAAGGTTGTATTGAAGAAGGGTGAAGTTGTAACTACTTACGGTGCTTCATAACGGCCAAAAGTACTACAAGATCGGTGACAACACTGATAAGACTTACGTAAAGGTTGCTAACTTTAACTAATAAGTCGTAGCGCATAACGCTAAAAAAATGAAAATGCAGGACAAAAATCCTGTCTTTTTTGTGTTTCTATTATTTAACTTCTAAACATATAGTTCTAATGGGGTCCTCTGATACTTCTATTCTATATAGTCTACTTTTGATTTCTTTTAATCCCTTATTAATTTCTGTCATCAAGTACTCAGCCAAGACTTCAGTTGAGAAGAATTTTGACTTAAACTGTGGTAAATCATTTAAGTATTTATTACTCAATGACTTCGTTACTTTCTCAATTGCCTCTTCAAAATCACTGAATGGAATAAATTTCTCATTTGTAGTAATAAAACATACTATTTCAAATGTATTGGCTTGTTTACGGTCTGTTTCTCGTTTGTAATTTATGGTAAATGAAGCATTTAAAAAACTAGTGATCTTGTAACTTCTCTTTATTTTTGCCATGATAAAAAATCCTCAAAAAATCTTGCTTAATTATGCTGTTAAAAGCTTTAACTTCGCCTGTCATATTTCTGGTAGTCCATTCTGCTGGTGTAGTCATTGCATTGATAATACCGATAACTTGAATAAAACTACATACAAAGTAATAAATAGGCAGTGAAAAAATAATATAAAACTTCGACAAGTAATATCTTCTGTCCGACTTAAAGTTCTTTAGAAATGATTGAATATTAATAAAGTTTAATGCAGAAATCAGAATATATAAGAAATATAATAATACAAATGATAACCCGATGACTTTAAATGAATATCCTAGTGAAATAAGGAATAAATAAGCAAACAGCCAAATAACTCGTAATAATAATATGGTATGATCCATGATTAAACGTCTAACGATGAAATTACTGAAGATATTAGATATTCCAATTGATCTGGTTTCAAAGAACATGTGAAGAGTCTCTAGTTCTCCACGTTGCCAGCGTTGACGTTGAGTATATAATTTGTTCAAGTTATCCAAAGGATAAACATAAAAAATCGCTTGTGGGCAAAGAATTACTTTACCATGTAATTGATATCTAATTTGAAAGGTCATATCAATATCTTCACCGACAGTTTCAATATTGTATAAATTAGTATGCAATAATTTATCACGTCTAAATGCTGAAAAAGCACCTGACATCGTAAACAAGTGATTATCTTGTGATTCAACAGCTCTTCCGGCTAAGAAAGACTGACTATATTCCAAATATTCGTTTTCTCTAACAAATTTCAAAAAATGATTCTTGGTTTTCTTAATTAAGTCTTTTCTAGTAAGAATGGTTCCAGTTAAAGCATCAATCGATGAATCATTCTCAAAATCAGTAATCATATTCTTTAAAGCGTCATATTGTAAAATACCATCACTATCAATATGAATTACATATTTTCCCATCGATTTATAAATAGCTGCATTTAAAGCCTTTGCTTTACCCTGATCGGTATTAATCCAATTCATATAGAGATCGGGAAAAACATTTCTCGCTCGTAAATATACTTGATAGCTATCATCTGTACTTTTATTGTCTACAACAATAATCTTAATCAGATGTTCAGGATAGCTCGAATCCTTGATTGACTTAATACAATTAAATAAAGTATCAGCGGAATTATATACCGGAATTATCAAGGTAATATAAGGATAGTGTTTCAACGGCTTTATATTCTTTAAGTGTCGTTTAGCCATTAAAAGACTAAAGAATCCTACAACTGCTGGAATAAATTCATAAATAATTGGTACTAGAAGCCAAGATATCCAAAAGCCTAATTGAATAAGTAAATTTGCAATATACATTATCTATTCCTCCAGCCTCTGATAATCTGATTTTTAGTAAAGACGTTATAATACAGAATAATAGTTAACATGTAAAAGATAATCCGACTAGCAACTAAATTAGTAAGAGATATACTATCTGCATTTATATATTTCACACTTAAAATTACTAACATAATTCTGAGAACATTAGCACCAGTTATCCATAAAAAACCTTCAAGTGATCGTAATACTTTTTCTATTGGTGAAAAGATGGGATAAAAGATTAGTAAGCACTCAAAAACCAAAAATTCCAACATGCCAGAGCATTCATAATCTATACTAATCTGTACCAAATTATGTTGGGTAAACAAATACATCAAATTCTGATTTGCCACGGTTGTAAATAAATGCGTAGTATTTCCAATAGCTGCCATAACCCAGGAAATACATACAGACATCCAATATGAAAGTTGGTGGTGAAATAAGAAAGTCAAAATTACAAATGTACTAATACTAGATACCCAGAAATATAACCCAAATATCTTAGCTCGCTTTAAAACCGATAATACATAAATCCATACAAGTATTAAGATACAAATAATCACTGGAATTATAGGAAAAGTACTTAATCCTATATTAGTAATACTAGTTTTAGTAGATTTTGAAGCAATTGGAACTATCTTCATAATTGCCGATTGGGACAGATTGGAATCTAAGCTCTTAAGCGGTATTGTTAGACTAAAAATATATACATACTTTTTATTTTTTTGTTTAATTCTTGAATAACTGCCTTTATATATAGTAGTTTTGCCTTCTAATGGAGATTTAATAACTCGAGTATTTACTAAATGTTTAGATTTTTTCTTAAAATTAACTTTATTA
Source organism: Bacilli bacterium (assembly GCA_016293205.1). Taxonomy (GTDB): domain Bacteria; phylum Bacillota_I; class Bacilli_A; order RF39; family UBA660; genus JAEDES01. Next base: position 505 of record JAEDES010000051.1, on the reverse strand, counting down.
AGCGGAACCATTATTGTATAGTCACGTGATGCCGCCGTTAACTTGAATTTTAGATCTCGTTTTTTATTTGTTCTAGTAAGAATTATTAAATCATGAGGTGTAGTTTTAAATTTAAGACTTAAATCTTGGTATTGCTTTGAAGGAGTAGCATTGTTCCATACATTTGCTGCTAAAACTGTTTTGGTCAATTTCAAGGAGAATAATGTTAAAAAGCATAAAGAAAATGATATTAATAATTGAATTGTTTTTTTCATCAATAGTTGTAAATGTGTTTTCATATGTTATACAGCAGTAATATTTTTATCCAAAAGAAAAGCGAGACCGAAGTCTCGCCTTTTCTTTTAGTTAGCGTTATGTGCTACGACTTATTAGTTAAAGTTAGCAACCTTTACGTAAGTCTTATCAGTGTTGTCACCGATCTTGTAGTACTTTTGGCCGTTCTTGAATGTGTATGAAGCACCGTAAGTAGTTACAACTTCACCCTTCTTCAATACAACCTTGTTAG
>JAEDES010000007.1 GCA_016293205.1 Bacilli bacterium | reverse complement strand
ATTGATGATGATATTCCTATTAGAGATAATACAAATAAACCTATTTTTTATATATAAAAAGAACGAATTAATCGTTCTTTTTGTTATTTGATTCATACTTTTTAATAAATTCTTCTCTATATTCTAATAATCTATTTTCTTTAATAGCTTCTCTTATTTCTTCTGTTAGTTTTATTAAGAAACGAATATTATGAATTGATAAAAGTCTTCCACCTAGCATTTCATCTGTTGTGATTAAATGTCTTACATAAGCTTTTGAGAAATTCTTACATGTATAACAGTCACAACCTTCTTCTACTGGTGATAAATCTTCTTTATATTTAGCATTATTAAAATTAATTTTTCCAGTTCTAGTGAATGCTTGTCCATGACGAGCGATTCTTGTTGGAAGTACACAATCGAAGATATCTACTCCACGCATAACTCCTTCAATAATATCAATTGGATCTCCTACTCCCATTAAATATCTTACTTTATCTTTTGGTAAATATTTAATTCCGTAGTCAATCATTTTATACATTGTTTCTTTATCTTCACCTACTGATGTTCCTCCAATTGAGTATCCATCAAAGTCCATTTTAACTGTTTCTTTACAACTATATTCTCTTAAGTCTTGGAATTCTCCGCCTTGAACAATACCAAATAAAGATTGATTTGGATTGTTATGAACTGCTTTTCCTCTTGCTGCCCAACGTAGTGTTCTTTCAACTGACTTTTTCATATAATCATGTGTTACTGGGTATGGTGGGCATTCATCAAAACTCATGGCAATATCACTATCTAATTTATTTTGAATTTGAATAGATTTTTCTGGTGTTAGGAATAATTTAGAACCATCGATATGACTTTTAAAATGTACTCCTTCTTCAGTAATATCTTTTTCTTTATTTTTTGCAAGAGAGAATACTTGGAATCCTCCACTATCTGTTAGAATAGGACCATTCCAGTTCATAAATTTATGTAGTCCTCCACATTTATCTACAATATCTTCTCCTGGTCTTAACCATAAGTGATATGTGTTTGATAATATTACTCCACTACCTGCTTCTTTTAATTCTTCAGGTGATAATGATTTTACTGTTGCTTTTGTTCCTACTGGCATAAACATAGGTGTTTCAAAAGTTCCATAATTTGTTTGTAATGTACCATATCTTGCTTCAGAATTTTCATCTTTATGTAATAATGTATATTTAATTTTCATAGGTACCTCCTAAATCTCGTTATAATTATACATTATTTTTACAAAAAAAGAAAGTATTTCTACTTTCTATTTGTGATATTGATAACCAATAGTTTCTTGTTGTGGTTGTTGAGCAAGTTCTACAGCTGCAACAGATCCTTTATACACTTTATTTCCATCTCTAAATGTAAATGGATCTCCTACTCTTAATCCATAAATTTGTTGTCCTAGAGGAGAGATTCTTTCTACATAATCTGTATCAACTTCATCACTTACTGCTTGATTTATCATTTCTCCTGTAAGTGTTTCTATTTTTCCATCTTTGTTGTATCTTAGTTCAAATCTTGTCCCTACTCCAATTGTTCCATCATCTAATGGTTTAGCAACTTTAGACTCTTTTAATAATTTTTTTACTACTGTCATTCTATTAATAGCATTTCTATCTTTACCAAATTTACTTAATCGTTCTGCTTCAATTAGTAGTAATAATCTTTGTGATAAAGATATTGTACTATAACTTTCTAATTCTTCTTGATTTTTTCTAGTTGGATTAGTTAATAATTCATGGCGTCTTGCTTTATAGATTTTACTTATACGATCACTTTTTCTTTTATCTCTTATGAATGATGCATATGCTTTTGGATCTTTTACTATAGTTTTAATAGTACCAGATACTTTTCTTCTATCTGTAGGCATTTTTCCAGTTATAACTGTGTAAGAAAAACGGTCACCTTCTTTCTTACCAATTACATTTTGTCCTAGTAAACTGTTTAGACTTACAAATCCATCTCCTCCTGAGATAGTTAAACCGTCTACACCTTCTACCAATAAAACTTCATCAGGTTCAAAATCTCCATCAAATTCTACAGTGAATTTTGTACCAATATCTATTACATCAGTACTTCTTTCTTTTTTATAATCAGCATTTTCTAAAGAATACATTGTATCTGTATATCTTTTTCTTTCTAAATCATATTGATCATCTAATACAGAATCTCCTATGAATGCTCTTGAACTATAATCTCCTGAAGTTATGTCTTTTGAACTTAAATAATCACTATAACTTCTAATATTTTCTTTTGAAACTTTTATTTGCTTTCTTAAATAACTAATTTGCTCAGGTATCAATATCATATTTTACTCCTTGTTTTTATTTGATAAACATTGCATCTCCAAATGAGAAGAAGCGATATTTTTCATCTACTGCTGTTTTATAAGCCTTTAGTATATTTTCTTTTCCTGCTAGTGCTGACACTAACATTACAAGGGTAGATTTTGGTAAGTGGAAATTTGTACTTAAAGCATCAATTGCTTTAAATTCATATCCTGGATAAATAAAGATATTTGTCCATCCACTACATTCAATAAATTTGTCATTTTTACTTTTTATTGTTTCTAATGTTCTTGTGCTTGTTGTTCCAACCGCAATTATTCTTTTTCCATTTTCTTTTGTTTTATTTAATAGTTCTGCTGTTTCTTTTGACATTGAATAATATTCACTATGCATTTCATGATCTTCTATTCTATCAACGCTTACTGGACGGAATGTTCCTAATCCTACATGTAATGTCACATATGCAATATTTACTTTTTTATCTTCAATTTTTTGTAATAATTCTTTTGTAAAATGTAATCCAGCAGTTGGTGCAGCTGCACTTCCTACTTCTTTAGCATATACAGTTTGATAACGTGATTGATCTTTTAATTTTTCATGGATGTATGGTGGTAGTGGCATTGTACCTAGGTGTTCTAATATTTCTAAGAAAATTCCTTGATATAAGAATTCAAAGTGTCTAATACCTTCTTCTCCTTCAGCAATACATCTTGCTTTTAATTTGCCATCTCCAAATGATACAACTGTACCTACTTTAATTCTTCTTGCAGGTTTTACTAGACATTCCCAATTATCTTTTTCTGTATTTTTTAATAATAACACTTCTATTACAGCATTTGTCTCTTCTTTTGTACCAATTAATCTAGCAGGAAGAACTTTTGTATCATTTAATACAAGAGTATCTCCTTCATTTAGATAATCAATTATATCTGTAAAATGTTTATGTTCTATTTCTCCTGTTTTTTTATCTAAAACTAATAGTCTTGATGATGATCTTTCTTCTAATGGCGTTTGCGCTATTAGTTCTTCTGGTAGGAAATAATCAAATTCTTCTACTAGCATGACTTTCTGCCTCCTTAAATGCTTCTTCCATAGTTATACGTTCATATTCAAATGATTCTTCTAATAATTCTTTTAAGTCAGAATTTTTAAAATAAGTATTTATTTCATCAGGGGTTTTTCCTTGATCAAAATACTTTTCTGTTAGAAACATATAACCTGTTCTAAACATAAAATCTGGTCCTATTTCATAGATAGTTCTCAGTAATTGTTTAGTATAATACATTGTTGCATTTTTGTAAAATGAAATTGGGAAAGTTATTGAATGTTTTGCTAAAATTTCCATTTCATCTGTATCTAAATCTTCAACGCTTTCAGGATATTCACTATAGTATATGGCACCGGCTAAAATAGTTGGAATTTTATGATATCTATTTTTATGAGCTTGTCCTCCAAAATTCATCTTACGGTCAACACTATTTGCAAAGTCTAAAATTCTTTTTCTTTTATTTGGATCTTGTGTTGAAAGTGATGCAATAGCTATCGGAAGTGTTTCTTCATGAAAATAGTATCTAGACATTTCTGGTATTTGTCTTTTCATTTCTTCTATAAATTCTTCATAATCTGCTGTTTTATTAAATATTAATTTTTCTTTAGCCATGGTACCAACTCCATTAATCCTTTTTTATTCCTAATACTTCATAAGCCTTATCTGTTACGACACGACCTCTTGCCGTTCTTTTTAATAATCCCATTTGCAATAGGTATGGTTCAATAACATCTTCAATTGTTGTTACTTCTTCACCTATTGTTGATGAGATTGCTTCTATTCCAACTGGACCACCATTATATTTATTTATAATTGCTAATAATAATTCATGGTCAGTATTATCTAATCCCATTTTATCTACTTTTAATCTATTTAAAGCTTCATTTGTAATATCTATATCAATTACTCCATTTCCTTTAACAAGAGCAAAGTCTCGTACTCTTTTAAATAATCTATTAGCAATACGAGGTGTTCCTCTACTACGTTTTGCTAGTTCATATGATGCATCATCTGTTATTTCGACCGATAATACTCTAGCAGTTCTTTTAATAATTTCTTTTAATTCTTCTATTGTATAGAATTGTAATTTAGAAATAATTCCAAATCTATCTCTTAGAGGCGCTGATAAATCTCCGGCTCTAGTAGTTGCTCCTACTAAAGTAAATGGAGGCAGGTCAATTTTAATATTACGAGAGTTTCCTTCACTACCAACAATAATATCTAAAGAGAAATCTTCCATTGCTGGATATAATATTTCTTCAATATATCTTGGCATACGATGGATTTCATCAATGAATAATACATCACCTGGTTCAAGGGATGATAAAATTGCCGCTAAGTCACCTGATTTTTCAATACTTGGTCCACTAGCTGTTTTTATTTTTGTTCCTAATTCATGGGCAATAATAAAAGCAAGAGTTGTTTTTCCTAAACCGGGAGGACCATATAATAATACATGATCTAATGGTTCATCTCTCATTTTGGCAGCACTTACAAATACTTGTATATTTTCTTTTACATCTGTTTGCCCAATATATTCACTAATTGATTCTGGTCTGATTGTATTATCCATAGTGTTATCATCAAATAAACTATAATTCTTGATAACATTTTCCTCTGTCATAATATCACCTCTATACTATTTTAATAATAATTTTAATGCATCTTTTACTTGTTCTTCGATAGTTAAACTTGTATTAACTTTAGCAAGTACAGGTACTAATTCTTTTTCCTTGTATCCTAGTCCGATTAATACTTCTTTAAGTTCATTTTCTGTTTGAACAATATCATCAGATATACCAAGTCCAATAAATTCAAGTTTTCCTTTAAGATCTAGAATAATTTGTTTAGCTAATTTATCTCCAATCTTAGGAAATTTCTTTAGATATAAGACATTTTCTCTTTCAATAGCGTCCATTATTCCATTAATTGATCCTACTGCTAAGATAGGCATTGTCATCTTACATCCTAATCCTTTAACACTAATTAGTTTTAAGAATAATTCTTTTTCTTCAATTGTTTTAAATCCATATAAACAATTTTCATCTTCTTTTATTTGTTGGTATACATATACCTTATAATCTTTACCTAATTCAAATGAGTATGGATTTGATACATATATTAAAAATCCTACTCCATTATTATCTAAAACAATTGCATTATTCTTTATATTAGCAATTGTCCCTTTTATATAATCATACATTTATATCACTCCTATTACATTATAAAACAAATATCTTATATATTCAAACAATATTAATTATAATATACGAACATTTGTTTTGTCAAAGAATTAAAAGAAAAAAGATAATTTCTTATCTTTTAAATCTTCTTTTTATATAATTTTTTGCTTGTTGTACTCTTTGAATTAAATTTTCTTTTAGATTAGGTACAAATAATGGAAGAATAAATACAATTAACCATAACATGTGATAGAAATCACCTGATAAGAATGCATTTAATAAAATAAATATTACAAATAAGAATACTAATAATATTCCTAAGATTACAAATAAGTTTAAGATATTATCTAAATCTTTTTTACTTGTTCTATTATTATCTTTCTTCTTTAATAGTTTATCTGCTTGAACTTTAAAGTTTTCGTAATGTTCATTTATTTCTTCTAATGTATATTTTTGATTATTATTGTATCTGTCCCCTCTTACTTCTAGAGAACCATCTTCTAATATTTTAGCATCAACATTAGCATAATTATCTAATTTAACATCAACATTAAATTCTTTTCCTAAAATAGATATTAATTTATTACGACATTTATTAGATATAAAATTAGCTTCATTGATGTATGATTTTAATTCATTGTTTAATTTATTTAATTCTTTCATATTAGTCTTCTTTTAAGTTGTAATATACATCTTGAACATCATCAATATCTTCTAAAGTTTCAATTAATTTTAATACTTTTTCTGTACCTTCTTCATCAAGTGTTACTTCCATATTTGGAACGAATGTTAATTCACATTCTAAGAATTCTTTAACACCTGCTGCTTCTAAAGCATCTCTTACACTTGTGAATGTTTCTTGTGATGTTGTAATAATATATGTATTTTCAACACTTTCAAAGTCTTCTGCTCCGGCATCTAATGCTGCCATCATCATCATTTCTTCATCATACTCACCTGGAATTACGATAGAACCACGACGTTCAAACATATAACTTACTGAACCATCTGTTCCAAGGTTTCCACCTGCTTTAGTAAAGGAACTTCTTACTAGAGATGCAGTTCTATTACGGTTATCTGTTAAACAGTCTACCATAACAGCTACTCCACCATGAGCATATCCTTCATAACGTACATTTTCATAGTTTGCTCCGTCTGTTCCACCTGTTGCTTTATCAATCGCTTTTTGAATATTATCTTTTGGCATATTTTGTGCTTTTGCTTTATCAATAACCATTCTTAAAGCTGCATTTGTAGCTGGATCAGGACTTCCTCCTTTAGCTGCAACCATAATTTCTTTAGCAAGTTTTTGGAAAACTTTACCACGAGCTGCATCTAATAAACCTTTTTTTCTATGAATTGTCGCCCATTTTGAATGTCCACTCATATTAATACCTCCTCATTTCTACTATATGATAACATATTTTTTTATATAGATAAAGATTTATGTTATAATTTTTATAGGTGATTTTATGTATTTAAAAGTGAATAATAAGAAATTATATATTCGTGAAATGACTAAATTCTTTGATAGATTAATTGGACTAAGATTTTATTTTCGTACATTAGATTTTGCAATGAAATATCCTAAAAAGAAAAGAATTAATACGTATTTTTTCTTTCAAAAAGTAGATGTCATATTAACTGATAAAGAAGAAAACATTATTCGTTTGATTGAGAGTTGTCCTACTGAGAAAAAGATACGAAAGAAAAGAAAAGTTTATAATATATATTTTGTACCTCTTGGTACTGTTAAAAATCTTAAAGTTGGAGATAAATTAAATATAGTTGAAAAATAAAAAGCACTAATGTGCTTTTTTTAATCTAATTCTTTTGACCAAAGTGTTTTTTGTAATACTGTTCTAATTGTTTGTTCAGTGAATGGTTTTTCTAACATATCTACTATTGGATATGTAAATGCTTTTTGAATAGTTTCACGAGATGAATCTCCTGAGATAATTGATACTGGTATTTTATCAAAAAGATCATTTTTTTTCATAAACTCTAATACAGCAAATCCATCAACTTTTGGCATATTTAAATCTAATAACATTGCTTTAATAAAGTTATTGTTTTTATTAGCTTCAATTATATCTAGTGCTTCTTGTCCATTTGTTGCAGTTCCAACATTATAAGTTTCTTCAAATATTCTTTTTGTAAAGTTTCTTATAATATTTGAATCATCTACTACTAAGATTGTATCTTTAGAATAAATATGTTCATCTCCTAGTGGAATTTGTTCATCATTTCCATTTAAATACTCTCTTATTAATTTTACTGAGTCTGATACTTCTTTTACTAGGTTATCAAAATTTGTATTTATAAAGTCTGTATCTCCTGCTTTACTTTTTAATTCATGTTCATAGGCTGTTTCTGCTAATTTAGTTAATCCAAAATATTTTGCATCTGTTTTTAATGAATGTACATAAATTGCATAATTAGCCATATCATGGTTATTTCTATATGCTGAAAGTTTTGTTAATTTTGTATTTGCACTATCAAAGAATTCTACTAATGTTTCATTATAAACTTTAATGTCTCCAAATAATTCTAAGCTTTTTTCTACATCTACCCCGTTTGAGATTAAGTAATTTAAACTTCTCATTTTATTCACCTCTATTATGATAATTATATCATAATAATTTTTATTATAAAGAAAAAAACACTAAATTTTAGCGTTTTTTTGTGTATATAACTGGGTATGGATCATCATACTCTTTTAAATCTGTTATCGTTAGTGGATCATGTCCTGTTTTCTTTGCAGCATCTCTTGCAGAATATAACATACTATATAGCCACTCTTCTTCTGATTCAAAATAATCAAATTCATCTCCATGGGGTCCACCTTCACATAAAGCGATTAAGAAATGAGCATTATTTTGTCTTGCATTATAAATAATCTTTTCTGCTGCTTCACATGGCATAAATCCAATTATTAATTGGTCTTTTTGGACTGGTGTTTGTAATGTGAATGGTTGTTTTCTTAAGACCATATTTGGATATGGTGATGTTGTTAATATTAGATTTGGATCATATACAGTGATAGTTCCTTGTTTTTGTTTTAAAGCAATTCTTTTTGCAAGAGATGGTATTTTACCTCCACCTACTTCTATTATATCTGTATCTAGGTCAAAGTTTTCTTCTAGAATTTTTATGAATGCATGATAGATATCATTTTCTTCATCAGTAAATCCTAATTCTGAATACATTTGTCTTAGAATGTCTACTTGAAATTTTTTATCTAAAAAATGAACCCAGTTAGTTCTGATATATTCAATCTCTCTATCGTTATAACCATGCTTATTTTCTTCTAAAAATCTATTCACTTTTAGTTGTTTAGTTGTATGTTCTAATGGTAGATTCATAAAGATTCCTTTCTTTTTGTAGATTATATAATATACTATTTTAGAGAAAAAGAAAAGTACTAAATGTACTAATCTTTGTAATCAAAATAAAAATCTAATATTCTTACTTGGTCTCCTACTTCAGCTCCAAGTTCTTGAAGACGATCATCTATTCCCATTTTACGAAGTTTTTTAGCAAATCTATAGATTGCTTCTTCGCTCGATAATTTTGTCATCTTAAATATTCTTTCTACTTCTTGACCACTAATTACCCATAGACCATCATCTTCTTTAGTAATAGTAAACGGTTCTTCTTTCTTGAACTTATATAATACATGAGATTCAATTTGTGATTCATCATATAATGGATTTTGTGGAATCTCATCTAAAAGTTCTGCTAATCTATCTACTACTTTTTGTAGTCCTTGATTTGTTGCAGCACTTACTTCAAATATTTCTACATCTGGAACTTTCTTTTTAAATTCTTCTAGATTTTCTTTTGCTTCTGGTAAGTCCATTTTATTAGCAATAATAATTTGTGGTTTTTCTATTAGTTTTTCATTAAATGCTTTTAATTCATTATTAATTAATACGTAATCTTCGTATGGGTCACGCATTTCACTTCCGGCCATATCAATTACATGAGCGATTACTCTTGTTCTTTCAATATGTCTTAGGAATTTATCTCCTAAACCTTCACCAAGAGATGCTCCTTCAATTAATCCAGGTAAGTCAGCAAGAACAAAACTTTGTCCTGATGATGCTTTAACTACACCTAAATTTGGAGTTAATGTTGTAAAGTGATATGCAGCAATTTTTGGTTTAGAACGTGATACACATGAAATAATAGTACTTTTACCTACACTTGGTAATCCTACTAATCCTACATCTGCAAGCATTTTTACTTCAACTTTTAAATTTTTCTTTTCACCTTCTTCTCCTTTTTCAGAGTAATCAGGTGCTGTATTAGTTTGTGTTTTGAAAGCAGTATTTCCTCTTCCCCCACGTCCACCTTTAGCAATAACTTCTTCTTGATCTTTTTTAGAAAGATCAGCTATTACTAAACCTGTATCTAAATCAGTTACTACTGTACCTAGTGGAACTTTAACTATTAAATTTTCGGCATAGGCTCCATGTTGGTTTTTACCTTTTCCATTTTCACCTTTTTGTCCTTTAATTGTTTTTTGATAACGTAAATCTAATAATGTATGAAGGCCTTCATCTACTTTGAAAATAATATCAGAGCCACGTCCTCCATTACCTCCGTATGGTCCTCCCATTTCTACATATTTTTCACGACGAAATGCTGTACATCCATCTCCACCATTACCGGCTTCTACTCTTATTTCGACCTCATCGACAAACATATTCTCGCCCCTTTCGAACTGATTTTATTATAGCAAAAACTAATTTTCTTGTCTATTATTCTTCTTTTGATATGTTTTTTGTTTTTTTAATTTTTCTTCAAGCATTTTATAAGCATATAAAGCTATTTCTTTATTATCCATAGATGCTTTTGTTTGAAAAAACTTTGCATATTCTCCTGTTAGAGTTGGAAAGTCTCCTTCTTTATTTTCATCTACTATTTCCCAAAGAATTGGATCTCCTGTTAAATCACCATATGCATAAATAATACTATGAACAAAGTTTGCAAAAAAATCTTGTTTTTCTTCATCAGTTAATTGTTCTTCTAATCTATCTAATATAAAACCTAAATCTTCTACTATTACTTTATTCTTATCATTAGGTATTAGTTTTTCCATTCCATATTCAAGTAATGCTTTTTGATACTTTCTAGCTTGTTCTTCTCGATTTAATGGAATCATTGGAATTACATTGTTTTGTAAAAACATTAATTGATTAACTCTTGCAAATATATCTTTAGAATGCATATTTTCTCCTCCTCTTTGTGATAAAAAAAGAGCCAAATGGCTCTTTTATATTATTCTCCTACTGGATAAACTGAAGCTTGTTTTTTATCTCTTCCTAAGCGTTCAAATTTAACTACTCCGTCAATTGTTGTGAATAGAGTATCATCATTTCCACGACGAACATTAGTTCCTGGGAATACTCTAGTTCCACGTTGACGATATATAATAGAACCAGCTGTTACGAATTCACCATCAGCTGCTTTAGCTCCAAGTCTACGTCCTGCAGAATCACGACCATTAGATGTTGATCCTTGCCCTTTATGGTGAGCAAATAATTGAATATCTAATCTTAAAAAATTCATAATTCTCCTCCTTACTTAACTTCAATATTTTCTGGATAATTTACTTCCAGTTCTTTTAACAGACTAACCATGTTACCGATTAGTATTTGTGTTGTTTCATCAGTATTTTTTACATCAATACTTAAACCTTTTTTACTAATCATGTAACTTAGACTATTTTTATTTAATGCTAAGATACCATTTACTGTTGTTGTAACAATACTACTTACAGCAGCACATACTATATCTTTTCCATAATCATCATACATGGCATGTCCAAGTATTGTGATTTTTTTATATTTAGCATTTTCTTTTTCGATTTTTACATTAATCATAATTAACCATTAATTTTAGTAATTTTGATTTTTGTATATGGTTGTCTATGTCCATGAGTTCTACGGTTAGATCTATCTTTACTCTTGTATTTGTATACACGAATTTTCTTTTGTTTACCGTTTTTGATTACTTCACCTTCAACAGTAACATTTGTAAGATAAGGACTTCCAACTTTAGTATCAAGCATTAATACTTGATCGAAGCTTACAACATCACCAGCTACTACGTCTAATTTTTCTACGAAAATTTCAGAACCTTCAGTAACGTAATATTGTTTTCCACCAACTTTAATTACAGCGTTCATTAATAATACCTCCTTTTTTTAACTTAAGACTCGCTCTTAAGGTACATTAATAATGTTTCTACCTTTTCAATGCGGTTTGAGCATGAGGCGTCAAACAGTTAGATTATAGCATACGTTTACTTGTATGTCAACGAATTCGTTAAACTTTGTTTTACTGTTTCATACTCAGTTTGAGTCATAATACTTGTATGTAAAATACTATACATTAGCTTGTTTTCTATTTCTTCATCATCTTTAGATTCACAATAGTTTCTTTGTACTCTATTTTTAGATAAGATTACTCCATTTATATTATAAGTTCTTGTTGATTCAAATTGTTTTAAACGTGGTATTTCATCAGGTATATCATCCATTTTAATACTTGTTGGATCTATTTGTTCTACATATTTCATTATATCTTCATCAGAAAGTAAAAATTGATCGGTCGTAAGGATTTCTTTTAATTCGTCTAATGAAGTTATTGGAATATTTAATTCTTTCATAACACGTATTCTATTAATATTTTTATAATAATTTAATATAGATAAATCTTCTTCTAAGAAACTTTCTAAACCTAGTTCTATAAATAAGTCTAATACTTCTAGTAGATTTTCATTTAATAAAAATCTATAATCTATTCCTTTAATAATTGATTTATCAAAAGAATAAGCTTTTAAAAATTCAATATTTCTTTGAACTATAGATGGATCGGATATAAAGATAATTTGTGTTTCTTCAAAGTTACGAGGATTAATTCCTTGTTCTTTTAGCATTTTAGTATTTACAAGTAAATTTTTATATTCATCACTATCTTTATCAAATAACATAGGAGTTATATCTGTTATTTTTGGTGTTAAAGTATTATTTACAAAGAATGATATTACTTGGTTAAATGTTTCAATATCAGTTATTTGAAGTATTTCTCCTATTACTTTTGTATTGGTAATACCAACTGATTTTAACTTAGCAATCATATCTTTTACATTTTGTACTGAGTTTTGCATTATAGTTTGAGCATCTATTTCTATATCGTTTTCTTTTAATAATCTTTGATAATGAATAGTAGAATTTTGGGATAACTCATTATATTCAGCTAATAATTGTTCATAATATTCTTTATTATGTTCATATACTAGTTGTAATACTTTTAATCTTACTTCTTCATCTGGAATTTTAGATATAATTTTTCTAGCATCTGTTATTTCTTCTCTTTGAATAGCTTGAACTATTTTTTGTTCTAATGATCTATATAAACCTAATTCTTTATTAGCTGTTTTCTTTTTGCAATTAAATTCTTTTGAGATATATTCATAATATCCTCTCATATATCTAAATTCTTTTGAAATTTCTGTTATATCAAAATCATCTTTAAAACTTTGAACTAAGAATTTTCTTTCTTTACTATTTGGTCCATATATTTCTAAAGCTTGATTAAAATTATCATAATCTTCTCTTAAAGCTTTCATATCATGAACCATACACATAGCATTGTCGAATGGCTCTTCTACTTGGCAATATAAATTAAATAGTTCTGCTACATTACATCCTTCTTTTTTAGACAATTCCAATAGAAATTCTAAATCATCAGATGAAATTACTTTATTAGATAACATTGTTGTTAGTTTTAATTTACTACGAAGTCTATTAGGATCGGCAAATAAATCTCTTACTTGTTTTAGTGCTCCATATCTAGAAATAGCGTTACATATATTAATAAGGTCATCCATTTCTTCTTCAGTAATATTTTCAATAATTCCTCTGATTGCTTCAATTGATTTGTTTAAATAAGTAAATGCTTCATCACGATCTTCGTTTGTTACATATGACATTATATAGGCAGTTATAAAGTCTGTTAAATCCATGGTTAACATTCCATCTATTCCACCAAAACTATTTTCTTTATAGAATTTAGTTAAGAAATCTAATTCTTTACTAGAAGTATTTATTAGAGTTTCACATTCTTGTTCTTTTAGTCTTATTAATTTTAATAATTCTACTGTTTTCATATTATTTACCTCCCTTTACAAATGTTTTTGTTACGGGATCATAACCTAATTTTCTAAATAATTCCTCTTCATATTGTTGATGTAATTCTAAGAATTCTGGATTACTTAGATTTCTTTTTAATATTTCCGAGATGGCTTTATAATCTGCTGCTTTATTCTTTAAACTGTCTAAATAACCTTTATCTCTTTGGGTCTTTTTAACAAAGGCAGTTATAATCGCATAAGTATTTTCATTAAGACGTGCAAAAACTACACGAGATTGTGGGTTCTTTACTTCTACTAATCCAGTTAATGCTGCATTATTAGTAAATCTTTTTACATTTTTAAATGAACCATCTTTGATAGATAAAAATAACTCTAAGAATAAATCATAGAATGTATCTGGAATATGATCTATTTCATCTAATATACGAATATTTCCACCATTAGTTGGAACAAAGATCATTCTATTTGATTGTTCTTCCTCTTCTACTTGTTCAACTTCTTCTTTAACAGGAGATAATAATTGATCATAGAAAGCAATCTTTTCTTGTTCAAAAAGAATTTCATCTTTAAACATTTGCATTTCTTCTGGATCTTCAACTGATGAATATTCTCTTATTACTTCATTTATTTCTCTTATATTTCTTAAAGATTCTAGTTTTAAACGTAAAATAATTTTTTCAAAATTTTTATTTGTTCTTTTTGGTACACATAAATGTAATTTTTCTGAGATAGTTGCTGGTGTAATTTCTTTTACCTGTGAGTAATAATATTCAACCTCATCTTCAAAGTCTGATCTATCCACTGCTGGTTGTTCTTCTGTTTTAGAATTATCAATAATAATAGATGGTGTTGCAGTTTTAGGTTTTGCTGCAGCTTTTAATTTTCTAATTTCTTCTCTTGTAAATGCTGCTGTTTTTGCATTTTCTTCTATTACTTCGATTAATTGTCCTTCAGTTAGATCTGATATATCTATAAACTTAAATGCCATATTAATCTCCCCTTTTCTAAATGTGGGGATATTATACCATATTTTTGAAAAAATTGCAAATTAAAAGAAGGGTTTTGACCTTCTATACTGGTTCTGATGGAGCACCATCACTAATACATGTTTTATTAGTTTGTTTTAAATTAATAGTTGTTTTTAAGTTACTTACTGTTATTGTTGATGATGGGACTGTTGTTACTTCTTCATCAAAAGTTATTTTTACTTTAATAGAACGGACTGTTCCAGTGGATGTTCCTTTTAGGCATGTTGTTGGTGGAATTGATGTTGATAGGGATTTGCTTAATACATCTCCTGCTTGAATAGGAGTTTCATCAGAATATGTAATCTCATAAATTAGATTATTACAAACAAGTTCTGCATCATTTGTATTATTTGAACTTGAAGTACATAATGGTTCAGAAGTTGTTATAGATGCTATTTCTCCTGGTAATGAACCTATATTATAAATTCTAAAGAAATATGAAACTGAGTCTCCTGGCTTAGTTAAACTAAAATTATAAGTTGCAGTTACTCCATCAAAGACTGGTTTATTATAAACTGCTGAACCTGTTGTTTCATAATTATTTCCTGCTATTGATATACCTTCTCCAAGTTCAAATCCCCAACTCGATTCTTGAATTGTTGCAGAACCACTAATATCTAGTGATGTACTTAAAACAGCATAAGCAATACTCATTGTAAGTACTGATATCATTAACGCTGCTAAGGCATATATTTTTATTCTTTTATTTTCTTTCATTTTTTCACCTTCTAGGATTAGCATTTTCAAAAAGAAAATTTTTATACAAAAAAAGAGCATTATTTGCTCTTTAAGTCACTTATTAAATAATTTATTCCTTGTACTATTTCGTTATAAGTTAAGTCAAAGTTTCCTGTATACCAAGGATCTGCAATATCTTTTGATAAAAGTTTATGTACTTTGTTTTTAGGATCATCAAATATATAAGATAGATTTCTTACATTTTTATCATCCATGCAGATGAAATAATCAAAATCATTGTAGTCTGTTTTTTCTACTTTTGATGCATAATGTCTAGTATATGGAATATTATTTTCAAGTAGTTTTTTCTGTGTACCAGGATGAATATCATTACCTAGTTCTTCAGATGATGTAGCTTTGGAAGTTATATAGAATTTATTTTCTAAGTTTAATTCTTTGATTTTTTGTTTCATGATAAATTCTGCCATTGGTGAACGGCAGATATTACCATGACATATAAAGCATATTCTAATCATTAAATACTATTTGCTAAGTCATATGCTTTCCAAATTACATCCATTAAATTACCAACTTTTAAAGCATCTCCTATAACATAGAAGTTTTTAGAATCTTCATAGTTAGATGGATTGTATCCAATTGACTTAACAACTGTATCTACTTCTATTTCTTTTTCTTCTCCATCTACTGAGATTGTTATATTATTATCAGTTACTTTTAATACTTTAGCATTTGTATATACTGGAATCTCATGTAATCTAATTAATTCTCTTAACATATTAGAGTTTGCAGCACAAAGTGTTGGTACATTTAAGATTTCTGGTTGTGCTTCAATTATAATTGGTTTTTTCTTATCTAAAACTGCATCATATGCAATTTCACATCCAGTTAATCCTCCACCGATTATTGCTACTTTTTCTCCAACCTCTTTTGTTTTTCTTAAGTAATCAATTGCATCAATTACATGTTCTTGTCCTTCAACATTTAAATTTCTTGGAGTTGCACCTGTTGCATAAACAACAGCATCTACATCAAAGTTTTCAAATTCTTCTTGTGTAACTTCATGATTAAATTCAATTTTAATATTTAAATCTTTCATTTGTTGTTTATACCATTTTAATAACATTTTATCTTTTTCTTTGAATTTAGGTGCCGCGGCTGCATTAAATACTCCACCGATTTCATTAGATTTTTCATAGATTGTTACATCATGACCTCTAAGTGTTGCAATTCTTGCAAATTCCATACCTGCAATACCTGCTCCAATAACAGCTATTGTTTTCTTTTCTTTAAGTGGTTTTAAAGCTCTTGCATTTTCATTTAATGTATATGGGTTAATTGCACATTTACCATTACCCCAAGGTGCAGATACTGCCCCTTTACCATTTGGTCTTTGTCCGTTAGCAAAACATCCGTTATGACAAGCTAGACAAGGACGAACATCTTTTAGTCTTCCTTCTTTTACTTTTGTAACATATTCTGCATCTGCTAAGAATTGTCTACCAATTGATACTGCATCGATTTCATTATTTTTAATGACTTCTACACATGTATTTGGATTTTCCATTCTACCAGCACAGAACACTGGAATATTTACATGTTTTTTAATAAATTTAGCATCTTCTAAATTACATGCTAAAGGCATATACATAGGCGGATGTGCCCAATACCAAGCATCATAACTTCCGTTATCTGCATCTAGAGCATCTGCTCCTGCTTCTTCTAAAAGTTTTGCTAATTTGATACTTTCATCGTAGTCACGACCAAATTCTTCAAATTTTTCTCCAGGTAAAGCACCTTTATTAAATCCACGCATTTTACTTGTTACTGAGTATCTTACAACTACTGGGAAGTCTTCTCCGCATTCTTTTTTGATTGCTTTAATTATGTCAGTTACAAAACGTGCTCTATTTTCTAATGAACCACCATATTTATCTGTTCTCTTATTAGTATTTGCAATTGTAAATTGATCTAGTAAATATCCTTCATGGATAGCATGAATTTCAACTCCGTCTACACCAGCGTCTTTTAATAATTTTGCAGATTTTGCAAATCCTTCTACAATTTCTTCAATTTCTTTTACTGTGATTTCTGGACACATACGTTTTGGTTCCCAAACGTTTGGTAATTCACTTGGTGAAGCTGTTATTCTATCTACTTTTAATAATTTTGCTAAAAATGGTTTATCAAGTAATCCTGATAACATATCAATCATTAACATTACACGTCCGAATCCCGCTCCTAATTGTATGAATAACTTACAATCTTCTTTGTGAATTTCATCCATTAATTCTTTTAATTCTGATACGAATTTCTTACCGCTTTTATGTAACCATTTTCCTCCGATGGCACTTTTAACAGTTACAATTCCTGGGATAATTAATCCTACATTATTTCTTGCTCTTTCAAGCAAATATTTTTTTGTATGTTCATTAAATTTATATCCTGTCATCCATTCGATTGGCGCTGTTCCTTCCATTGGAGCATGCACAAATCTATTTTTGATTGTTACCCCACCTACTTTTAATGGTGTAAACAATTCTTGATACTTATTTTCCATAAAGTACTCCTCCTATTTTATAAACTAATTATATCATTTTGTTTTTATTTAAAGCAATAAATGTATAAAAACAAGGAGATTAGTCTCCTTGTTCGTATATTTGTCTAAACTTATTGTCAATTATTGAATATAAGTAACATTCAACAGCTTTATTAGTTTTATCTTTAATTACTTTTCGATATCCATTTAGTTGTTTATCATATAGAGGATCATCAATATTTTTTAATTTATAATCAACAATAATCATTTTATCTTCTCTTTCGATTAAAAGATCGATTATTCCATGTGATAAAGTATTTTCTTCTTGATAAGTAAATTCATATTCTTTATGAAGAATAGCATCTTTATTTTCTTTTATAATTGGTGTTTCTAAGAATAATTTAATCTTTTCTTTTATATTATTTTCTAGATTAGAATTATCTAGGTTTGGATTAGAGAAATCTAATAATTCTAAAGTTTCATGTACTTTAGTTCCAAAGTCCATTACATCTTTTTCTTCTTTAGTAATTAGATGTAGGGAATCTTTTGAGAAGTGAGATTCCTCAATATAAGTATTTTCATATGATAACTCTTCTACTATTAGATTATCATTTTCTAATTTTAAACTTTCTAAATTATTTTCTTTTTTAGAATCTAAATATTCTTTTGTTGCTTTTACTTCTTTTTTTGTTATGAATGGTAAAAGATTAGAATAAATACTTTTCATAATAGATAAGAAACTATTATATTTAGATCTTTCATATGATGGGACAATATCTAATACTTCTTTTGTCTCTTCTAGTTCCGGCATAACAATAATCATTTTTTCTTTTGCACGTGTTACTGCTACATAAAGTAATCTAATTTTTTCAGATATCTCTTCTTTCTTAGTGGTATTCTTTAATAGAGTTTTTAGAATAGTATCTTTAAAATAATTATTTACTTTTGGTAGAACTAGTCCATATTTATTATCATAAATAATTCTTTCTTTTAATTCTAAAGTATTAAATTTAGATGAGAATCCTGCAAAGTAACATACTGGAAATTCTAATCCTTTAGACTTATGAATAGTCATTATCTTACAACTATTTGATGATGATGAATTTATATTAAATTTTAAATCATAGTCATTATCGAATATTTCATCTAAGTAATTTACAAAGTCATAAATAGTATTACCTTGTTCTTCAAATGATTTAATTAAGTTATAAAAATATTCTGTTCTTACCCTAAATGATTTTATAGAACCTATTTCTATAAGTTTTTGTTCATAATTAAATTCATCCAAAATATAGTCTAAATATTCAGATGGAGATGTTATATCCATAGATGGGATTAATTCTAAACACTTTTTATATAGAGAAGATTCCTTGTAATTTTTATTTACATGATATTCATATATTTCTTTATCAGGTGTTTTAAATAAGAAACTTCTTGAGATAGATGTAAAACTATATTTAAATTGCTCATTCAGATTATTTTCTTTAATACAAATTAATAGTTTTAATAGATTTTTTATTACTAAGATATCTTGATCTTTACGAATAGATTCATCTTTTAGAATTGTTAGAGGGATATGTAAGTATTCAAAAATCTTTTTGTATAAATCAAAATTTTTACTTTTATCTAATAAGATTACAAAATCTTTATATTCAATATCTCTAAGTAACAATTCATCTTTATCAAATACTTGATAGTGGTTATTTACTTTATCTAAGATATTATATCCAATGATGAATGCTTCTTGTTCATCTTTTGAAATGTTTCTTTCTGTTTCACCATATGTATATACTTCCATATCATAGTTTTGCTCAGTTAAACCTTGTTCTATGTATGTATTATTTCCAAAGACCATTCTATGTGATACTTTGTAGTCTGCTCCACCAATATCATCATCCATAAATAAATCAAATAATAAGTTGATGTTTGCAAGTACTTCTTTTCTTGATCTAAAGTTTTTTACAAGATCTATTTTAATTCCTTGATCAGTATCTCTATAAGTATCATATTTATTTTTAAAGATATATGGGTTGGCATTTCTAAAACGATAGATTGATTGTTTTATATCTCCTACCATATAAACATTATTATTAGAAATTAATGAGATGAATTTTTCTTGAGTATCAGATGTATCTTGATATTCATCTACTAGGATTTCTTTAAAACTATTTGTAAGTTCTTCTCTAATATCAGGATTATCATTTACAACTTTAATTGCAAGTCTTGCGATATCATTAAAGTTATAAACTTCTTCTTTTTGTTTATAGATTGTTAATCTCTTATCTAATTCTTTTATGATATTAATAATAGTTTCAGCATTTTCTTTTGTATCATAAATATCGTTTGTAATTTCATCTTCTGTTTCATAAATTAAAAGTTCCTTTAATTCTTTTACTTGTTCAGAGATTGTTTGTTTTATAGATTTACCTGTTTCATCAGAATTTCTTGGTACTACTGGAGATTTAAAGTCTAATGAATTAATTAATTCTTCATAAGTTTTGGCATTTATTAACTTATGATGAGCATCTTCCATTTTAGTTACAAAGTCTCCATCGAAATACTCATTTAATTCTATTAGTAATTTCTTTATATTGTCTTGATATGATTTAAGTAATTTTAAATACTCATCTTTATATTTATTTATATTTTCTTTATTGTAGAAAGAATCAATATAAGTATTTAGATAATCTTCTTTATCATATTTTAATTCTATTTTTTTGTAGGCATTTAGAATTAGTTTTTTTAATTCTTTATCATCTTTTAAACAGAAATTTTCTATTAGCTTTGTAAAATCTTGTTTTGGAGATAGATAATTTTCTTCAAATATTTCATCTAGAATTTTATTTTTCTTTATATCTATTACTACTTCATCTGTAATTTTTATATTATTAGTTACATTAAGTTTTGTATGATATTTTTTTACTATTGATAAAGAGAATGAATCAAATGTTGTGATATATGCTCCATCAATTAAGTTTGCTTCTTCTTCTAGACCAGGTGTTTTATTTATTGTCTTTCTAATACGTTCTTTCATTTCTGCTGCTGCAGCATTTGTGAAGGTTAAAACTAATAGTTCATTTACGTGAGTACCACTTAATAGTTTTCTTTGAGTTCTAGCAGTAAGAACAGCTGTTTTTCCAGACCCTGCTCCAGCAGAGACAATTATGTTTTTTCCTTCTTCATCGATTGCTTGTTGTTGTTCGGGTGTCCATGCCATTACTCATCACCTCCTAAGAATGATAAATCTTCTACTTTTTCTAAGTATGTTAAATCTTTTTCTTTTGTATAACAAATATCATTAAATGGACAGAAACTGCATGAAATGTTTTGTTTATCATATACTTTTGGATTTATTTCAAAGTCTGAATTTAAGATATCATCTGTTGTTTTATCAATATAATTCTTTGTATATTTAACTAGTTCATATAATGTATTGTTATCCATTATTTTTGAATATGTTCCAAAACCTTTTTCTTCTTTATACGAAAGACTTTTAATAAATTCACTTTTTTCATATGTAGGATCAAATCTTTCTAGAATAGATGTATCATCAGTAGAATATCCATGTAAGAATGTTCTTTCATTTATTTCTTTTTCTAATGATTTAGAATAAGTTGGATAATTAAATAATATATTTTGATAATATATTCCAGTAAAGATTGGATTTGGTATAGCTTTAGAATAATGAATTAGATATAGATATACAGGTAATTGCATATGTAGACCATATTTCATTGGTTCAATATGAGTATCAATATAGCCTGATTTATAATCTACTATAGAAAAGTATGTATCTTCTATTTTTTGATAATACATTATTTTATCAATGATACCAGTAAAGATTACTTCTACTTTTTTATCTAGAGGGATATCTATTTTCTTTTCCATGTAGGCATCATTATATCCAGTTATTAAATCTTGTTTTTTTAATACTTCTAAGAAATCTTTTAAATCTCTTTTTATTTTTACTAATAACATTTTTTCTTTAAGCGTTAGTTCATGTTTAGATATATAATTTTGATATTCTGTTTCAAAATCAAAATTTGTTTTCTTATATAATCTTAATATTTCATGATACATAGTACCTATAAAAGATGGGAATGTTTCTTCGAATGGTTCTAGTTTTAAAACATATTTTAAATAATACTTAAACTTACATTCACTATAAGCATTTAAAGATGTATATGATAGCTTTAATGGATATGGTAAGTTAGTTAGATATAAATCATTAGAAATACCTGTATAAGCATTAGAATAAGTCTTATATGGGATATTATAATGAGTTAGTAATGTTTCAAGTGACTTTGTCTTTTCACCATATAAATTATATAAATCTAGGGATTCTCCTAGTCTTAATTCATTATAAATATTAGATGATGTGAAATTATCTTCTAGTGGTTTAATTACTTCTAAATTAAAGTCATTAATTAAAGATGATTTATAAAATGATGAGAATGGTGAAGATAATTTATAAGATAAATGTAAGTTCTTGATATTTGATAATAAGTAACCTACTAATTCTTTATTTCTCTTATTTAAGTATGTTGTCTTATACATTGATACTTCATCTTTAATATCATCAT
Source organism: Bacilli bacterium (assembly GCA_016293205.1). GTDB lineage: Bacteria > Bacillota_I > Bacilli_A > RF39 > UBA660 > JAEDES01. Next base: position 22,847 of record JAEDES010000007.1, on the reverse strand, counting down.
TAATATAGGCAATATCCTTTTCTAATTTAGGTAGTGAATCTTGATTGAATCCTAGTACAAAGACATAATCTTCATCAGTAAATGTTTCTTTATAGAAGTCTTTAATATTTACTGCATCTTTTAATTTTTTATTTGGAAGTTTTGTATTTTTTAATTTATCAATTAAAAGAGTTTCATATTCTTTAGTTTTATCATCAATTGAAGATAGAGATGAAATAATATTAACTAATTTTCTATTTATTACTAAGTTATCTTTATTTTCAAGATCTAACTCTTTTGTCTTTAGATAATCACTTACTACTTTAGTACCATATATAGAATAAGAAAAATTAATATTAATTGGAATGTTATAATAATTAAATATTTTCTTTAAAGTGTAATGATAATCAGAAGAAACATTTGTTAAATAAATATTATTTAAAGATACTCCTTGTTTTAGTAAATTAATTATATTTAGACATACATCATTTACTTCTTCTTCCATAGTAGAGTTTTCTACTACTTTGATATTTAATTCATATTTAGGTATTTCTACTTTATGATTAAATAACTCTTCTTCATATTTATCTAAGTCATAATAGTTATTAACTACTATTTTTTTATCTTTTATATAATCTTTAAAGAAAGGGTTTTCTTCTAATAAATTATTTTCTTTTAATTCAATTTTTAGATCTTTTAAGAAGTTTAATTTAGATGAAGAATATTTTTTGTTTTCATCAATTACATAAAGGTTCTTTAAATATACTTTAGCAACATCTAAATTAAATTTATATTTATTTAATAGATAAAATAGTGTTTTTTCATTTGCTTTAAAATAATAATTAGATAAGAATTCTTCTTTAGTCATAAATTTAATATTATGTAGAGAATTTTCTTTTTCTAAGTTTGATAATAATTTCATCTTTTCATTATTTGGTATTATCATTAATATGTTTTCTTTTGTCATAATATCACCTTCTTTTATTATACATTTTTTAAGAGTTTATAGGAAGAAATATTTATTTTAATTAGTTAGGAAATTCATTACTAAGTCTATTAATATTTCTTTTTCATTAGGATTAGACTGAGCGATTAATAGTGTTATTGATACAAGGGTATTATTATCAATTATTTGAATATTATCTTTATATAAAATATTATAAAAATTTAAGAAGTATATAAAGAGTATTGCTGCTACTCTTTTATTTCCATCTATAAAAGGATGATTCTTTATTACTAAGTATAAAAAGTTTGATGCTTTTTCTTCAATTGTTGGATATAAATCGTTATCATCATATGATAAATAAATATTATTTATAATTGATTCTAGTCCATTATCTTTTTCTAAAGCAAAGAGATTACTACTACTATCATTTTCTTTCATTTTATTTATTATTGTTATACATTCATTGTATGTAATTTTAGTAGAATCTTTTTTTCCTTGTGGTTTTTTTATTCTATTATAATCATAATTATCTAAAGTTGAATAAGCTTTTGAATACTTATTTATTATTTTTATTATGTCATTAGATTCTTCTGATTGTACTCTGCTTGCTATATCAATTAATTTTATGGTTTTTTCTAGGTATTCCAATCTTTTATTATTTATTGTATAACCTTTTAATAAATAGTCTTTTAGTATTTGATTAGCCCATTTTCTAAAGATTATTCCTTTTTTGCTTTTAACTCTGTAACCGACCGATATTATCACATCTAAGTTGTAATATTCAACATATCTTGTTTGTTTTTTGTTTTTTATTGCACCATGTTTTGTGGTTGTCTCAAATTTTGCGACAACCACTTCATTTTGTAATTCTTCCATCATCGCTTGTTGGATATGTTTTCTTATTGTCTTATAATCTCTATCAAACAATGTTGACATTTGTTTAGTATTTAACCAAACAGTTTCATCTTGAATATTTACTTCAAGTTTTATTTTTTGATCTTCAAATATAATTATTTCATTTTCTTGCATACTTCACCTCATATATATTATTCGCAAGAAAATTAAGTTTTTTAAAAAAATTAAAAAGACACTTTTGTGTCTTTTAATTATATAAAGATGTTGATACATATCTAAATCTTACTTGGTAGAAATCTTCATTATGTTTTTTTAATAATAGTTCCATTGTATATGGACCTACTGCATATGTTTTAGATGCTTGTTCGATCTTTCCTTTTTCATATATTTCTTGTAATTCTTTTAGTTGTTCTTCTGTTACTTTTGTTCCTGCATAATTTGGAACTATATTGTTTAAATGAGTATGGATATTTTCTAAAGTATAGTCTTTTTTATAGAAATATAGAGTTATTGTAAATAGATTATTTCCTTCAGGATCTTGTTCTAATTGTACTCTATCTCGATAATTATTATCTTTATATGTATCATGTGTTGCGACACATAATGTTTGATGACATTCTACTTTTTCAAATCCTATTTCATTTGCTGTTTTACCAAAATCTTTTTTTGTTAATTGTGGGTTTGCAATTGTTTGTTCTGGTTGAATGAGGACTGTTTTATAATTTCTATCTTCTTTATATACCTTTTTTGGTTCTTCCTTAGGAAGAGAATATAAAACACCTGCTCCTATTAATAGAGTTGCAATAATGATAATAATTGATATTAATATTCTTTGTAGTTTCATATTTCCTCCTATGGACAGTATTTAAAGTAAAAGTATGTTCCACCCATTTTTTCACATGTTCCTCTTGGCGATGTTGCTGCAGTACATGTAGTTTGATCACTCTTACATACTTGTAAGTTTTTCCATGATGTTCCAAAGTATTTACCTGCGGATGAACAATAAGTTCCTGCGGTTGTATAGTAAACTATTTGACAACATGAATGTGTATTGCAACTTTCTGAGTCAGTTTCAACTCCACATGATGAACCATCATAGTATGATGTTTTTGGTCTTGTTCTTGTTTTAGTTCCGCCTCCACATGTTTTACTACATGAAGACCAGTTTGACCATGAACCATAATTTACTTTAGAACAGCAAGCTTGTGTATTACATGATCCACCACCAGTGGATTTATCTTTTGAAGCACATCTTACACTACTATCATATTTTGAATATGCTAGTTGGTTATAGCTTCCGCCACCACATTTTGCAGAACAAGTTGAACCTTTTGTATATGTAACTTCAGAACAACATGTTTGTGTATTACATGCAGAACCTCCTGATGATTTATCATAATCAGAACATCTCTTACTATTATCATAATAAGAATATGCTAGTTGGTTATAAGTACCACTTCCGCACTTCTTAGAACATGATGTTCCATCTTTATAAATGACCTTATCACAACATCCTCCGACGTTGCATTTAGAACCACCTGATGTTTTATCTTTTGAGGCACATCTTACACTACTATCATATGCCGAGTATGCTAATTGATTGTATGTTCCGTCGACACATTTAGCTGAACATGATGTTCCATCTTTATATGTTACTGAATCGCAGCATCCCATTTCATTACATGCACGAGATAAATCTGCGGTTATTAAAGCACATGAGTTAGTTCTTGTTTGAGCTCCACCACCGCATTTTTTAGTACATGTTGTCCAGTCAGTGTATTCATTTTTTCCATCTGAATCATTTCCCATGTAATATACTGGAGATTTGTTTCCAGCTTTGTCTACTGCAATAGCATAAGCATAATATTTTGTACCACAACTTCTTACGAATCCTCGCATTGCTTGGAATCCAGTATCATTTGATTTTGGTTTTGTTGAATTATTTAATACAAAATAACGATATTCTGCAATACCAGATAATTCATCTTTAGCACCTGATGCTTTATTTAATGTTGCATTTGGATCAGTTCCAGATACACTAAATGATCCTTTTGTAGGAGCAGTTGGTGCAGTCTTGTCAACTTTAAGAGTATCTGAAGAACATTTATATGTGTGTCCTGCTCCATCTTTTACATATCCATACCAAACTTTAGATTCAGTTTCTCCTTGAGTATCTTTTTTCTTTGAATTATATGATGTAGAGGTACTTGTTGTTAAACCATATTTTGAAACTGTACCTCTTGTATCACTATAAATTAATTTAACCTCAACATCTGATGTATACCAGTCATTATCTCCTTTTGTACCACTTACTTCTATACGGCAAGTTGGTGGAGTATTATCAAATAGAAATACTTTATATACTGTTTCAGTTTTATGATTTCCGTTAGCGTCTCTTACATCTACTGGTGCTACTACTAAATAATAGTCACTATTGACATTTGGAATATCATTTATCTTGTATGTTACTGATGTTGCAAATCTTTCATTATCCATAGTAACATTTTGCCAATTAGTAATATTATTTAATGATGAAGTCCATGCATATTTAAACTTTTGATTTTCAAGTAAGCCAAATTCATCAGATATTTTTACAGTTACATCAAATGATGAACCTGGATTAATCCATCCATCTTTACTAGAAATAATTTCAATATTCGGTCCAGAAGAATCAGTTGTTTTTCCATCACAAACAGTATTATCTCCAATAATAGATGAGTCTATTGTGTTTGAATATAAAACAGTTCCTTTATTTATTTTATCTGTACAATAAAGAGAAACTTTATACTTGTAATGATCTCCTGATTTTAATACTCTTACAAAAGTCTTTTTTTGTTCTCCTCCATTACAAGTTGCATTTAAGATATTTATATCCTTAATTAGATTCTTTTTTTCCATATCAAAATATCCAACATCATAACAACCACTTTCATTGTTACCAAAGATATCTTCTGTATAAGAATCTACATATAATTTAGCACTTGATAAAACAGTTCTTTCGTAGGCTTTAAATTTGGCATCATTATTGGAATCAATTAGATTAGAAATTTGAGGTATAGATAATAAAATAATTATACCTAAAATTACTATTGCAACTAATAATTCTATTAATGTAAAACCTCTTTTTTTCTTCATTTATTTTCACCTACTATACTATATTATTTTATCTTTTTTATAGTTAAAAGTCAATGTAAGCAAAAAGAAAAGGAGCGTTATTATGCTCCTGTTGCATCATTGTAAAATGTTGTTGGAAAAATACCTAATTTTACTAAATAGAAATTTGATTTTTCTACTTTTAACATATTTATTTCAATTGTACTTGATTCATATGTGTATGTGTCGATTGAAATTTGATCATCTCCTGATGTAGGAAGATTATTTTTTACTTTTTCAATTTTTTCTTGAGGTATTTCTATTCCAATGAAGTTTCTTGCTACTGCATTTAGTTGTTTGTAAATATTTTCTACTGTAAAATCATCTTTTGTAAAGTGTAATCCAATTGAAACAATTTGACCTGATTCATCATCCATTACTGATACAAAATCTTCTTTTCCTTCTTCATTATAAGTATCATGTTTAGCAACACAGATTGTTGTATCAGTACACTCTACTTTTTCAAATCCCATATCAGATGCTGAGCCTTTTAAATCATAGGCTTTTTCATCTGATGTTTCTCCTTCTTTTACTTGAACTACAGTTTTATAATCTCTTTCTTCTATATGTTTTGGTTGTAGGGCAACCGCTGCAATAACTACTACTGCAGCGATTCCTATTAGGCCAATTACTATTCCTATTATTAGTTTTTTATTCATACTGTCCTCCTATCCACAATATTTAAAGTAGAAGAATGTTCCTCCCATCCATCCACAATATTTATTAGTTGCCCATTCACAACCAGAGTCGTATCCTCTACATACTTGAAGATTTGTCCATGAACCTGCACCCATACGTTTTGCTGCAGTTGAGCAATATGTTCCTACGTCTCTATAGTATTGAATGTTGCATGTGTAGCATGAATGAGTGTTACAACTTGTCCAATCCGAATATTCTGTTCCACAATATTGACCATTGTAGTTACTGTATCTATAACTATAGTAGTCTTGATATCCTCCACCGCAGTCAGCAGAACAACTTGTCCAGTATCCACCTGACCCATATGTTGAACTACAGCATGAGTGAGTATTACAATAACTCCAGTCTGTATTTACTGCTCCACAATATTGCCCATTGTAGTTACTATATCGGTAACTATAGTAGTTTTGAGTTCCTGTATCACATGCTGCACTACATCCTGTCCAGTATCCACCTGATCCATAAGTTGAATCACAACATCCTTGTGTATTACATGATGCACTTTCGGACCAACTACTACATTGTTGTCCATTGTAATTACTGTAAGTGTATCCTGTTCTATATTTTGTTCCACCACCACATGATGCAGAACAACTTCCATATCCACTATATGTTGTATATGTTGATGAACAACAATCCATTGTATTACAATTTCTTGTTTGTGTTTCAGTTCCACAATCTACTCCAGTATATTGTGAAGTTTTCTTTCTTGTTCTTGATTGAGTTCCTGTTCCACATGACTTAGAACATGCTGACCAACTTGACCATGCACTATAATTTACTGCTGAACAACACTCTTGTGTATTACAACTTTGTGATAATCCTGTTGTGATTAAAGCACAAGTATTTGTTCTTGTTTGAGTTCCTCCTCCACATGATTTAGAACATGTTGACCATGCAGAGTATGAATTTGCAGCATCCTTTTTATTACCCATACTATATACTGGTGATTTATTTCCAGCTTTATCTACAGCAATGGCATATGCATAATATGATTTGCCACATGCTCTTGTAAATGAACGATTTGTTGTGTATGAAGCAGATGTATTTGCAGGTGCTCCACTTGTATTTTGAACTACATATCTATATTCTAAGATTCCTGAAGTTGCATCTGTTGAACCACCTGCTGCTGCTAATGTTGCTGATGGATTACTTCCACTTATTGCTAAAGTTCCTGTTGATGGTTTTGTTGGTGGTGTTGTATCTACTTTAATTGTTGCAAGTTCACATTTTCCAACGTTTCCAGCATAGTCTTTTACATAACCATAATATTTAACTCCTGTTGTATCCCCTTGTTGAAGATTCTTCTTTGAGTTATATGATGCTGTTGTTGATGTTGTTAATCCATATTTTTCTACAGAACCACGTGAATCTGAATAAGTCATATTAATTTTTGGCTTTGTTACATACCAGTCACTTAAACCTTTTGTTCCTGATGTAATTGCGATTGTACATGTTGGAGCTGTATTATCAAATTTAAATACTTTTTGTACTCTTTCTGTACGATGGTTTCCGATATGGTCAATTACTTTTGATGGATGAACTACTAAATAATAGTCGCTATTAGCAGTTGCAGGAGCAGTTGATGTTAAATCTATCGAAACACTTTCTTCATTTTCATCATTATTGAAATTATGTGTTTTCCATGCAGTTGCAGGAATATTGTTTGGATCTGTTACCCATGCATATTGAATTTCAATATTTGCCTTTAATCCATATGGGTCACTTACTTGTACCCCTACTCTAAATCCCGATGCATCTCTACGTAACCATCCGTCGGCATTAGAAGATGTAATTACAAGATTAGGTCCTGCAAAGTCTGGTGTTTTACCATCACAGAAATCTGTGTCTCCTGCTATATCTCCATCAATAATATTTGAGTATAGGACAGTTGATACATTATTTTTATCAGTACATAAAATCGATACTTTATATTTATATACATCTCCTGATTTATATACTCTGACAAATGTTTTCTTTTGAGAACCACCATTACATGTGGCATTATGAATATTTATGTCTTTAATTAATTTTTTATCTGCCATTGCAGAATACTCGATGTCATAACAACCACTGGTGTTGTTACCAAACATATCTTGATTATATGCATCAGTATATAATTTTCCACTTGTTCTTATTGTTTCCTCATAGGCTTCAAATTTCCTATCAGAGTTAGAATCGATCAAGTTGGATATTTGTGGAATAGACATTATTACAATAATTCCTAGTATGACGATTGCTACTAGTAATTCGATTAATGTAAATCCCTTACTTTTTTGTAGTTTCTTCTTCATTTTTACACTCCTCTACCTTACTATTTAATTTTAATTGTTTTGGTAATAAAAGTCAATGAATGAAGACAAAAAAAAGATGCTTATTCAGCATCTTTAGTTTCAACTACTTTTTTACCTTTATAAGTTCCGCAGTTTGGACAAACTCTATGTGGTGTAATCATTTCTCCACAGCTTGGACATTTAGCCATACCAGGAATTTCCATAGCATTATGACTTCTTCTCATTCTCTTTCTTGTTTTAGATACTTTACGGAAAGGAACTGCGAACATTTGGATGTCTAATTTCATCATATTATAATCACTCCTCTTCAAAATCTTTTAATAAATCATTAAACGGATTGTTTGAAGTTTTTAGTTCGTCTTCACTAATTAACTTCCATCCATCCCCATGAAATTCACTGAGATCTTTAACCTTAGTAAACTGTAAGGGGACCTCTAGGACAATATTTTCCCACAAAAATTGAAATATATCAAGTGTATTTTCACTTTTTTTGCAATTTTCTTCAATAATATCATCATATTCTGTCTCAAAATGGTACTCTACAGGCTCTAATGAAATAGAATCTGCAATTGTCATTTCTCCACTTATTTTACATTTAATGTACTCTACTAATTCATCTATGTCATCTTCTGACGGCCCCATATATATTTTTCCATCTACTGTAATATCATTTAATGCTAAGACATCAGTAGATTCAAAATACTTTTTTGGAATTGTATATGTATTAGAAATAGATATTTCATTTTTAATTCCACTTGCTAATAAACTGTAATCAATTTCCATATTATTCGTTCTTCTCCTCTACTTCAATTAAACCATGATAATGAAGAGAACTTCCCATTGGTAGAGAACTTTCACTACTTACCCATGTTCTAATTGTATATTTTTCTGAGTCTAATGGTTTTAATTTACCTACTACTAAAATATCATCATCTATTTCAGATAAGCTATATATTTCAGTTTGTCCTGATGAATATCTTACAGATATTTTAATATCTTCTTTTGGAATAAGATATTCTTGGCACTCATCCTCAATAATTTTATTTATATTATCTGATAATTTTATAACAAAAGATGTTTTTTCAGTAAGATTATTTTTTATTGTAACTGTATGCGCTTTAGATGATAAACCTACTGAGTCAGTTACTGGAGATACATGTGTAATATTAATTTCGTCTCCTAATTCTTCTTTGAATGTTATGTCTAATGATTTAGATGAATAGTCAACTATTTCTGAATGGTCAAATTTTTTATATATAATGTAAGTTGATACAACTGCTATTGCTAAAATAAATGTCATTGCAACAACATTTTTAATTAATTCTTTCTTATGATTGTAATACATTATGCCACCTCGTTATAATCATAAACTTTTGGTTTTTATAAGTCAATATTTTTATTTATATCAGACGACAAGGCTTTGTCAATTAATTGATAAGCTGCTTCTAAGGAATTGCAACTTAATAAGAATCTTGTGTTATGGCAAAATCTTGCTCCTAAAACTCCTGTTACCTCTTCTAATTTTTCATTTGTTAGACCAGACCATTCTTCAGGAAAGTTCTTTCTAAATGTTTTATCTTCAAAACTCTTTGGAACTGTTTTAACATTATATCCACCTCTATTAGATGGGAATATTACAAAATCTATTCTTTTTAATTCATCAATAGTTAAAAGAGTTTCTTCATAAGGCATATATTCATCTAATAATAAAATATTATTTTCTGTTTTATTATAATGTTCTATTACTTTGTATTTGGCTTTTGTTTTTCCTATAATATTTTTTATTTCTTCTTGAAGAATTATTTTTGCAAAAGCAACTGCTTTTATAAATTGTTCATTTGAGTCATCTTCACTTTGATATGATGGATTAAATAATTTAATTATATTTGGTAGTGTTTTTATTTTATATGTTCCATCTGTTTCTATTTTAGGAAATATTCCATTGTCATCAGCATCTATTGCAATTACAAAGTCTTTTTCAATTGCTTCAAAGACATCTTCAGCTTGTTCTATTTCTCTTCTTTTTAAATAGTCTAGTCCAAAAGCTTTCCATAATAATCCAAATGATGAATATGTAATTCCATTTTCTCTTTTTAAAGCATCTATTTGATGATGATCAAATATTCCTCTACCAATATCATAAATTAATACATCTTTTGGAAATTCATCTGGATTTATTTCCATGGTTCTATATACTTTTATATCATTTAAATACATTTCTAAGAAGGCTGTTGCAAAAACTTCATCAGCATGCATTGTACCACCATGAGTTATACAATTAGCTTCTTTAATATCATTTACTAATTTCATCATCTAGTATCCCTCTTTTCTTTATACATTATAACATAAAAAAGTATTTCATTGCGAAATACTTAATCATCTCTTCTATTAGCCATTAAAACTAATCGGAATATTTCTAAGACTGTTGTTGCAACTGATGCTACATATGTCATTGCAGCTGCAGTTAACATTGAACGTCCTTTTTTATATTCTTTTTTATCTAAGAAAGCTAATTCTTTAATTTGTTTTAAAGCTCTACTAGATGCATTAAATTCAACTGGTAATGTAATTATTTGGAATAATAAGATTACACATTCCATAATAATACCAAACCATACTAAATTCATTGCTGATGCGAAGAATCCAATGACAATTGCAAAGTATCCTGCATATGATGCAAAGTTTACAAATGGTACAATTGCTGCTCTAATATTCATAAAGATATAGTTAGTATCATCTTGAATAGCATGCCCACATTCATGAGCTGCTACTGCAACTGATGCAATTGATGGCGAATGATAAACTTCACTTGATAGTCTCACTACTTTACTTCTTGGATCATAGTGATCGGATAAATATCCTGGAGTTTCAACTACTTGAACATTTCTTAATCCATTCTTATCAAGAATTTCTCTTGCCACAACTGATCCTGTTAAATTATTTATATTTTTTATTTTTCTTGTTTTACTATAAGTCATTGATACAAATGCTTGAGCAGATAATGTAATAATAAGACTTATAATTAAAATTCCATATAACATTTAATCACCTCATTATATTATTATATTAACTCTCACCTTTAATATAACAAGGATATTATATCAAAATTATATCTTCTTTTCAAATTAAATAAAACTATTTGAGTTACAATGTAAACTTTTATTTAATAAGATTCTCGGCTGTTTTTAATCCATCGATTGCAGCTGTTGTTATACCTCCGGCATAACCACATCCTTCTCCACATGGATATAATCCTTTAATTTTAGATAATCCATTTTCATCTCTTGGAATTCTTACTGGAGAAGATGTTCTTGATTCTACTCCTAAAAGGATAGCATCTGGATTAGAATAACCTTCTATTTTAGTATTAAAATATTCTATTGCTTCTTTTAATGATTCATTAATATAACTTGGGAAAATATTATTTAAGTTTCCTAAGGAATAAGATCCTTTTGTTATTACATTAATTGAATTAATAGATGTTGATTTTTCATTAGATTTATAATCTTTATATAGTTGTACTGGTATTAGAGAGTTACCTTCAATATATGCTTTTCTTTCAAGTTCTCTTTGAAATTTAATTCCATCTAATGGATTATTTCCAAAGTCATCTGGTGAGATTGTTACTACTAATGCAGAATTTGCATTTTCTGTATCTCTTGCATGATTACTCATTCCATTTACTGCAAGTAATCCTTCTTCAGATGATGCATTTACAACATATCCTCCTGGGCACATACAGAATGAATATACTCCTCTATTTTGTTTAGTTTGATATGTTAATTTATAACTTGCTGGAGGAAGATGTTTATAATACTTTTCTCCATATTGATGTATATCAATTAACTTTTGAGGATGTTCAATTCTTACTCCAACTGCAAATGGTTTTGCAGACATATCTAAATCTTTTGTAGATAGCATTTCAAATGTATCTCTAGCACTGTGACCTATAGCTAAGATTAGATTTTTACATGGAATAGTTTCTCCATTTACAACGATACTTTGTACTTCATTATTTTCAATTACTATATCTTCTAGTTTAGAATTATAATTTATTTTTCCTCCATTAGAGATTATTTTATTTCTCATATTAATTATTACAGTACGTAGTATATCTGTTCCAATATGAGGATTATTAATATACATAATTTCTTCAGGAGCACCATTTTCTATAAAGATTTCAAATACTTTCTTTTGACGATTAAATTTATCTTTTGTTAAAGTATTTAATTTTCCATCGGAGAATGTTCCTGCTCCACCTTCTCCAAATTGGATATTTGAGTTTATATTTAACTTATTAGTATTCCAAAATTCTTCAATAGTTTTAACTCTGTCTTCTACTTTTTCACCACGTTCATAAATAATTGGATTATATCCTTGTTCAGATAAAATATATGCACAGAATAATCCTGCTGGACCACATCCAATTATTATAGGCTGATCTATTTCTTTTTTTGGTGGGAATAAATACTCTTCATTAGGTGTTTCAAAGATATCATTTGATTTATATTTTCTTAAAAGTTTCTTTTCATTTTCTACTTCTATATCTACTTCATATACATAAAATAAATTATCTTTTTTACGGGCATCTAATGATTTTTTATTTATCTTTAGATTTTTAATTTCATCTACATTTATATGTAGAAGTTTTGATACTTTATCTTTTATATCTTGTTTAGAATCAAGATTTATTTTTATTTGTCTTATTCTAATCATTGTTATCACTTCCTGCAAGAATACCAGTAATCCATGCAAATGTTAAGTTGTATCCTCCACAGTCTCCATCAACATCTAATAATTCTCCAGTTATGTATAAACCTTTTTCTTTTTTAGATTCCATTGTAGATAGATTTATTTCTGTTAGAGGGATACCTCCTGTTGTCACTTGGCATTCATCAAATGAATTAGTACCTGTTATATCTAAAGATAAATTAGTTAAGTTATTTATTAAATTTAATAATTCTTTTTTACTTAATTCATTATATTTTTTATTTGGATTAATACTAGATATTTTAATAATTATATCTACTAATTTAGAATTTAAGATTCCATCTAATAAGTTCTTTATTGTTTTATTTGATTTATTTAAATTAGATAAAGTTTCTTCTATGTCATTTAATATTGGTAAGAAATTTAACTTTATTTTTACTTGTTTATTATCATTTAAAGCACGGGATACAAATCTACTTAAATTGAAGATACAAATTCCACTTATACCATAATTAGTTAATTGGATTTCTCCTTCTTCTGATTTGATATACTCATCATTTATAAATAAAGATGCTTTTATATCAGTTCTAATACCAGACCATTCTTTTAAATAAGAAGTATTTGCCTTTAATTGGACTAAGGCTGGTAAAGGTTTAATGATAGTGTGATTAAACTCTTTTAAAAAATTATATCCCATACCATCACTTCCTGTTTTAGGAGATGCATATGAACCTGTTGAGATTATTACTTTGTCTGCTTCTAATGATTTATTTTCTGTTTTAATTATAAATTTATGATTTTCTTTTTTAATAGAAGTTACTTTTTCATTATCAAGTATTTTGATATTAGGTTTATTTAATTCATTTATAAGGGCATTTCTAATAGTAGTTGCTTGATTAGAGAATGGATAATAATAACCATTTTTTATTTTAGGAATTATTCCTAAATAATTAAAGAATGATTCTACTTTATTTAAATTTTCTTTATTAATAATTTCTTTTATAAGATCATTATTATTTGAATGATAATGATTTAGATTTTGATCAGAATTATAGTAATTACATTTACCATTTCCTGTTGCAAGGATCTTTTTACCTAAAACATTATTTCTTTCAATTAAAGTTATATTATTATTTTTGTTATATGATGCATATATAGCGGCAGTTATACCTGATGCTCCTGCTCCTACTATTACGATATTCATGTACTTCACCTCTATTATAATTATAACATTTATTTTGTCTTTTGATAGATTAGGGCACTATCTTGATCTGATTTATTAAAATCTTTTACACCTTGTACTCCTGTAAAACTAATTAAGTCTAGTTCATCACCTAAAGCTTTTCTTAGTTTCTTTAAATTATATATTTCTGCCCATTCAGGTTGATATTTAGTATTTTCAGTTATTCCATATAAATATGAAAACAACATCATACCATTATCATTTAAATGAGGTTTTAATCTTTCGAATAATTTTTTTATTTGTGTTTTAGATAAGTATGCAGGTAGATTTGATAACCAAATATTATCATAAGTACCTGGAATATTTATCTTAGTAATATCTCCTTCTATTATTTGTACTTTTGTATCTTTCATAGATTCTCTTGCTTGCAAGTAAGATGATTTACTTTGTAAATATGGGTTATATCCTTTTATGGCGTATAAACTATCTTCATCCAACATAAACATTCTTTGTCTTACACGAGAGCCTCTATATTCTGAAAGAATTGTATTCCAAAGATCATATGATTCTTTAGATTTAGATTGTAGGGATTCTTTTATTTGTTGAAAACTCTTTTTATTTAAAGCATTAAAGTTATCAAATAAAATGCTATAGTATCCTCTATGACATAAAAATCTAAAGAACTCGTCATAATCAAGTTCTTCTAAAGCAGATGTTTTTAAATGATAATAATCTTCTGTATAAGGACAGATATCTAATATTGTTATATCTTTGCATCCTTTTAATGAGGCATTAATCGCTTGGTCACATGAAGAACCTACTGTAAGAAGAGATTTACCTTCTAAATCAAATTTATCAATGTATCCAGTTATATTTTCTGTTGTGAATGGATAGATTTTATCAAAAGTATGAAAAGGATAAGAAATACCCCAACCACTACATCTGTCTCTTGCACGATCTAATTTATTCATGGTATTTCCCTCCTTTTTTTTAGGGTTATTATATCATAAAATGATAAATAAAAAAAGAGATTATTAAATCTCTAATTTATCTAGTGCATCTGTCCAACTATAGATTCTTTTAAATCTAGTTTCATTCTTATTAAATGTATTATCAAATAAATATGTATTTATATTATATTTAGATGCTTCTTCACAATGAGTTATGGCATCATCTATAAATACATCTATTTTTAAATCTTGGCATAACTTTCCTTTATCTTTAACATCTGTATATAATTCATCATACTTTATATTATTTCTATCTAAATAGTCTTTTGTATATGTATATGGATCAGAATATTCATCTTTATTTCTTGCAGTTATAAAGATAATTTCATTATTTTCTTTTAACTTATCAATTACTTCTTTTACATTATGTTTTAATGGTACGTCGTATAAAATTCTTTCAAAGTTATTTTTACAATAATCATAATAATCTGGGAATGTTTTTTTATCTTTCATAATATCATAATAACTTATACCTGAATTCATATACATATATTTGTTTATATTATAGTATTTTTCAAGTTCAGATAAAATTCTATTATATGAATTTGTTATAGTATCATCTATATCAATCCCTATTCTCATAATTCTCCTTAATTTAAGGCTTTATATATAAAGTCTATGATAAATAATAAAGTAAATATATAAATAATTGGAGAGACTTCTTTACCTTTTTTATTTACTAAGTTAACTACTACGTAAAGAATGAATCCAAATTGAATACCCGTTGTTATGGAATATGATAAAGGCATCATAATAATTACAAAGAATGCTGGTATTGAGATTAGAACATCTTTCCAATCAATTTTAACGATATTTTCAATCATTGATAAACCTACAAACATTAGAATTGGTGCGATTGCAGACATTGGAACGATGGCAACTATAGGTGCTAAGAAAAGTGATAATCCAAAACATATTGCTGCGGATACAGCTGTTAGACCTGTTCTTCCTCCTGCTTCAATACCTACACTACTTTCTACATATGTTGTAACATTTGATGAACCAAGTATTGCTGCAAAGATTGTTGCAGATGAATCACATACCAAGGCTCTTTCTAAGTTCTTTGGCATTTCTCCATTTTCATCTAATTTAAAGATTCCTGATTTTTTTCCAGTACCAATAAATGTACCGATAGTATCAAATAAATCAGATATTACTAAAGTAAATATAGTCATTAATATTACTACTAATCCTGCTTTAGCAGTAAATAATCCAACAAAGTCAGTTTTCATAAATGTTGGTGTGATTGATGGAATAAATGAATAATTTGAAAAATCAGGTAATTTAGTTACTCCTAGAAATAGACCAATTATTGTTGTAATGATAATTGAAAGTAAATAAGAGTTTTTTACTTTTTTTGATACAAGTACTGCAGTTACTACAATACCAATTAATGCTAGAATTATTTCACTTGTATTAAATGTTGATAATTGAGGAACTACATCAGCTGCTTTTGCAATACCATTTGTTGCTAGAGATACAGAAAATTCAATTAATCCAGCACTTTTTACTCCAATATATGTAATAAATAATCCAATACCTACGGTTATAGCATCCTGCATAAATGTAGGAATTGCCTTAATTACTCTTTTTCTTATACTAGTAATGGTTATAAGGACATTAATTACTCCACATATAAAGACCATTGCAAGACCTTGCTGCCAAGTAAATCCTAAAGTACCACAAATCGTGTAAGTAAACAAAGCGTTTAGTCCTAGACCAGCACTTTGTACATATGGTACATTTGCAACTAAGCCTAGTATTAAAGTTCCTATCATAGATGCAAGAATTGTTGCAACATATATAGAATTATAATCCATACCAGTTAGAGATAAAATTTGAGGATTAATAAAGATTATATAAGACATTGCCATGAATGTTGTTAATCCTGCTAGTAATTCTGTTGTTATTGTGGTTTTATTTTCTTTTAATTTAAATAATTTTTCTAACATAAAACACTCCTCTATTCTTATATTGATTATATCATAATATATTATTTTTATATTATAAAATTAAGTAGTTTACACTTTTAGGTTTGTTGACTTTTATAGGTATAAAAGATATACTTTTATTAGAAAGAAGGTATGAAAATGGAATTCGTAGAATTGACAGAACAAGAATTTAATAACTTTGGATTAAATAATGAATATGGAAATTTTCATCAGACTAGTAATTGGGGTAAATTAAAAGAAAAGAATGGTTGGAAAAGTCATTTAATTGGGGTAAAAGAAGATGGAGAAATTAAAGCAGCATGTTTACTTTTACAAAAATGTGTATTAAAGAAATTTAGTTTATTCTACTCTCCTAGAGGTTATTTATTAGATTATAATAACTATCAATTATTAGAATTCTTTACTAAAGAAATTAAAAACTATGTAAAAAAATATAATGCAATATTTGTAAAAATAGATCCTTATGTAATTCATAAAGAAAGAGATATTAATGGAGACATAGTTGAAGAAGGTCTTAATAATGAAAGTATTATTGGTGATTTAAAACAATTAGGTTATGTTCATACAGGATTTAATTTAAAACATGAAAATATGCAACCTAGATGGGCTTTTGCTTTAGATTTAAAAGATAAGAGTGAAGATGATATTTTAAATGGAATGGAATCTAAAACTAGACAATTAATTCGTAAGAATATGAGATGGAATATTAGTGTTCGTGAAATAAAAAAAGATGAATTACAAATATTTAAAGATATAATGAACTCTACTGCAGATAGAAGAAACTTTATAGATAGACCTTTTGAGTATTATAAAAATATGTTGGAAGTATTAAAAGATAATGCAAAGATCTATATAGCTGAATTAAATGTTAAAGATTTAGTAGAATCTACTAAAAAAGAAATTGATGATAATAAAAAGATTATTGAAGAAAAACAAAAAGAAATTGATGAAAAGAAAAAGAATATTAATATAGATAAAACTAATAAGAAGATTAAAGAATTAGTTGAAACTAATGAAAGATTAGAAAAGAAATTAGAACATTATGAAGAGATAAGACAAGAAGATGGAGATTTAATTACTTTAGGTGGAATTATTTATATGATTTATAATAAAGAAATACTTTCATTATTTGGTGGATCGTATGATAAGTATATGGAATTTCAATCATTCTATACTATTCATTGGGAATTAATCAAATATGCTTTACATAATGGATTTGAAAAATATAATTTCTATGGCATTACAGGAGACTTTAAGGATACTAAAGATGAGTTATATGGAATATATGATTTCAAAAGAGGTTTTGGTGGTCATGTAGAAGAATACATTGGAGAATTTGATTTAATTATTAATAAGTTTATGTATCTAATGTATAAGTATGGGTTTAGTCTATATAAAAAATTAAAGAAGTAATTTAGATTACTTCTTTTTTGTTGTTCATTATAAATATTATTTTGTAGTAATGTACCACAGTATTCACAATTGGGAGTGTTTTTATCAATTGGCTGACCACAGTTTGGACAATTTGTTAATGGTTCATATTTCTTATGAGTTGTAGTGGTTGTTGTAAAATTACTAATTTGTTTTGGATCTAAATTAAATTTATCTTTAAACCATTCAGTAGGTTTTTCATTATTTCTTTCATGTTTTCTGGTATTTCTCCATTTGTAGATTTAAATGTAGTTACTTACTATTAGTATTCTTTTTTACTAGATAGGAGATTTCTTTCTTTTTCGATTTCCTTTAGGCTTTTATTTGGTGTTGGTAGGTCTTCTGGCATGGTTCCACCATTCTTTTTGATTACTTCTCTTATATTTTTACCAATAGTGTAATGAGTTTTATTAGCATTATTCTCACCTTCTATATTATCCTTTTTTAATTTAGATTCGGTTTGAGTAATTCTAAATAAGTTTGCCGCTAATTCTTCACTTCCCATATTATCAAGAATATCTTCTCTATATCTTAATCCTTTTCTTTTGGCTATATCATTGGCTGTCTCTCCATTATAAAGACCTTTATACCCTTCATTATGAAATTTATCAAAATTTTTTACGCCTGCTTTCTTGGCTGCTTGATTTAGAGAATAGTTTCCTTTCTTAGTTAAATCTCTTTGATAAAGTCTTTTATCATCTTCTGATAAAGATTCATACTCTTTTTCAATTAGTTCCATTCTCCTAGTTTGAATTGCAAAGTATGTTTGAGCTAAGGCTACATTTTCTTTTCTTGGATCACTATTTTGTGCTATTAAATAACATGCATAACGAGATAACCTATAGTCTGGTATTTTTCTTTTACCACCTTTAGCGATTGTTATCATTTTGTCGGCGCCGACGAAATGATATTCCGTTTTAAATTCACTTTTACTACATGCAGTTTTAGCTTTTTGAATTGTAGAATTAAACTTTCTCCAATCCACATAGCCTAATATGTGTAGAAGTTCTCTTGCCTCCCAGTATTCATTTCCTTGTTCATCGATATGTTTGATGTCTTCAAACATCTTAGTATTGTACTTTTCAATATTCATATAAACCCTCCTAAAATTATTTAATCTATATTATATCAACGAACATTTGTTTTATCAATCGAACAAAGCAAATTTTTAACAAAAAAACTAATCTTTCGATTAGTTCTACTTTAAATATTAATATCTGGAAGTTCTGCAGCTTTTTGTTGAATTCTTTTTTCTGTATCTTCTGTAGTATCAGATGCATGAGTCATTTCTTTGGAGAAGTCTTCTACTGTTGTTACATATGTAGATAGACGTCCTTTAATTTGAGAAAATTTATTTTGGAATTCTTCACTTGCTTTTCCTTCAAATACACCTTTATTTGCTAAATCCATCATGATACTTGAAAAACTATCAAATATATTTTGAATATTTTTTGCATTTGTATTTACATCTTCAGCGGCTTTTTTTACTTGTTCATATGTTATCTTTGTATCCATATTATTACCCCCTCATATCTTCTGATAGAGTTTCTTGATTTGTTTCAACATCATTTGATGTTCCTTGACAGAATGCTCCATAACTTGCCATAACATTTCTTATTTTTATTAAGTCCATCTTGTAGGCTTTAATTCTATTTGCTAAAACAGTTGCTTCTGGTGATACATAATCACTGCTTGCTAATTTGTCTACTGTTGCATATAGACTATTCATATTTGTATTAAATTCTTCAGCTAAACCAACAATTTTATTTCCATAACTTCTAATTATTTCTGGTGCTGCTACGAATGTACCCATAATTTACCTCCTTATACTTATGGTATTATTCTATATTTTTAGTATATCAATATTATTTGTAATATTAAATATACTTTACTCTAATTTGACTCTTTTTCTTCTTTAGACTTGTTTCTTATTACTTCTCTTTCTTCTAAATATGCATTTATATTCTTTTGAAGTTGAGAATTTTGTGAGTCTAAATAATCAATAGTCTTATTAAACTCATTTCTATTCTTTGAATATAATTCATTATATTTTGGATTGATATTTTTACCAGTTGCTGATCTAGATAAGATATCTAAACATCTATTATAACTAGCATTTATATTTTCAAATTCTTCTTTTATTAGGTTATTATGCTTAACTTTTTCTTTTTCAATATCTATCTTTAAATCTAATTCTTTTAATTTCTTTAGAAAATTATTTTGTTTTTTGTCAGTATCTTGCATTATTTATTAGTTATTGCAGTTCGATATGAAGAAGTTGAAGTTTTTGCTAAATAACCATAGGCTGTTGCATCTGCTGATGCAAGTCCTTTAATTTTATTTATTTCATCTTGAATTGGGACTATTTGATTAGCACATTGTTTATCTAGATTAGATAAAGCCCAATTAAGATATAATCTTGTAAATATATTTTTTTGATATTTTTGACGATAACTATTTTTTATTGAATTATATGATGATCTAATACTTTGAATTTCACTATTTAAAATAGATAAATCAGAATCATCTAAATAATCATATTGTCCCATATATGATGATAGTGAAGATGTTGAATTAGATATAGCTGTTTTAATTTCATTAGCAGTTATTTTTCTTTGATTAAGTATTTTTATGTATGTTTCTACTTCTTTTCTTGCAGTATCATATGCAGGTCCTGTTAGAGTTGTTTTTGTATTTGTTACAAAACTACTTAGTTCAGTTATTAATCTATCTGTATCTTGAATATCACTATCAAGTAGTGATATTAATTTAGAACTATTTAATTCACTTTTATGTACTCTTAATGCCATATCTATTCACTTCCTTTCTTTTCTAATACTTCTTCTAAATCTTTATAGTTTTCTTTAAATTGATCTAGAGTCATATCTTTATAAATATCTTCTTTAAATAAGACTTTTACATATTGATCTTTTTGAATTACTTGATCGAAGTTTTCATTATCTTTATATTCTAATTTTAATTGTTCTACTGCAGCATTTGCTTCTTCAGTGGTTTTATAATCATAATAGTGCTCTACTCCAGTAATCTTTCCATCTTCATGATGAATTACTACTTTGTATTCATCATTGTAGTTATAGACAATCTTATCATCAGTTGAATAAAGTTCTTCATATTTAGGAAAGTCTTCTTCAATTGAGATTTTATCTTCTGTTGTAGGTTCTTGTGTTGTTGGTTGTTCTGGCTTACTTGGTTTATTATTTTCAGTTGGTTGTTCTGATTTACTTGGTTTATTATTTTCAGTTGATTCTTCTTTTGTTACTGGAATAATTGGTACTACTTCTTGATCTTTTTCAGGTATTACTTCTTGTTGTTTTGTAGTATCAGGTTCTGTTGTTTCTTCTTTGATATCTTCTTCTTTTATGATTGGAATCATTTCATCATCTTCTGGTGCTATTTGATCTGTAATAGGCACTTGAGGAATTGGTTGAGCGATACTATATAGTTCATCCCCACTATTTATATTTTCTAGACGACTTGCCATATTCTTATCTAACAGTTCTATTTCTCCAGCAATTCTTGCGATAGAGACTGTTTTATTAGCGATAGAATTTAATAATGATGAAGTCATTGTAAAATATTCAGTAATCATATTAGGTATTGTTGTTGGTACTTTAGTTGTACTATCAAAAGATGCTTCATTAAAGTTTGTTGTTAAGAAAGTTGTATTTCTTAATTCTCTTCTTATAGCATTTAAATATGTTTCTAATGCTTTATTACTAGATTTAATTGTTATATCTGGTAATGTATATAATCTATTCATATTAGATACAAATGTATCTATATTAAAGTATTCATATAATTTATCTTTGTTGGATACGTTTTCATATGGAATTTCTTCCCATTTACCTGTTTCATTATTATATATTTGATATACATAATTTTCTGATGGAAGCATTCCTCCTGCTTGGAAGTCATATACTCCGTTTTGGAAGAATTTTTTATTTATTTCTACGTGGCCTTGACCAATACATTTTACTCTTATAACATTTATTCCAGCTTTAGCATATGCAGTTGCTTGGCCTGATGCTTTACCACTCGTTTCATATAAAAAGAATACTGTTTGATTGTCTTTAAATGTTTGCATTACTTCTTGATTTTTTACAGCATTTTCATATCCATAATATGTTCCACGTCCATAGTCATCAATAAAGAATACTGTTTGAGGCTCAGCATCTGGGTTTTGTCTTATATTTTCTAAAACTGTTTCATATCCACAAAATCCTCCCATACTAAATCCACTAGCAGAAACAGTAGTGTTAGTGATTCCATATTCTTGTTTTACATCATTAACAATCTTCATTGTTTTTTTACCCCAATCACTACTCCAAGTCATTGTTGGCATAATGATAATGGAATCAGAACCATGTTCTAAAACACCATTTTGAGAGTTTCTCCAGTCACTACTTGGGCCTCCAGAACCGTGAACATAAGTAAATACTTGCGTATCAGCATTTACATCTTCAGGTACGTAGATAGCATATCTTACTCCGTCTTCAGAAGTTCTCTCTATAAATTTTCCTCTTGTATCTTCGTTCATACTATACCTCCGTATACTATAAATTAATTATAACACGTATAATGTTGAGCATAAAGATTTCAGATGTAAAAATTTGA
>JAEDES010000025.1 GCA_016293205.1 Bacilli bacterium | reverse complement strand
TAAGTGAAAATATTAAAACTGAAATAGATAATAATAAAAAGAATATTGATAATCTTAAAAATGAACAAATAGAAGAAAATAAAATAGATAGCGAACAAATAGAAAAATATATAAATGAATTTTTATCACTTGAAAATCCAACTAGAGAATTAATCATAAATTTAATTGAAAAGATTTATATCTATCAAGATAAAACGATAGATATTATATTTACATTTAAAAATACTACATAAAAATTGTATCAGGAGATACTTTGTATAGTATTAGTAGAATGTTTAATATGAGTATATCTGAAATTAGAACTTTAAATAATTTATCTAGTGATTCATTATATATAGGTCAAGTTCTTAGAGTTGTTGATAATAATACTGATACTAATTTTGAAGGACTTAGTTGTTATGGTGATAATTATAAAGAAGTAGAATATGTTTTACATAGAGTAGTAAGTGGAGATAATTTATATTCAATTAGTCGTAGATTTGGTGTAAGTGTAGATGATTTAATTAAACTTAATAATCTTGATAGTAATAATCTTTCTATTGGTCAAGTATTAAAAATTAAGGAGGTTAATTAATGAATTTTATTTCATATGAAGAGTTTAAGAAGACTAATTTATATAGTCAATTTATATTAGATAATCCTGATGTAGGATATTTAAAAATACAAGCTTTTACTGCTTATGGAGCAATTCCTATTGATGATGTTGATGTAATTGTTACTAAAGATATAGGTGAGTATAGGGTAATCTTTTATGAAGGAAAAACTGATAGTGATGGAATTATATCAGATATAATGTTACCTGCTCCTAAAGCAGTTACTGCTAGTGATGTAGAGCCTAGTTATACTTTATATGATTTAACATGTGTTTCTCGTGGATATGAGACAATTAAAAATTATTCAATTGGAATGTTTGGGGATGTTAGAGTATTACAATATGTTAAGATGAGACAGGAGAATTCTAATGATTAATTCACCAATTATTCCTACTTTTATTACTGTTCATATTGGTTCGCCTGAAGAGGCTGGAAGAAATATTAATGTTTCATTTATTGAATATATTAAAAACGTTGCATCTGGTGAGATTTATCCTAATTGGCCGATTGATTCTATTAAAGCTAATGTACTGGCAATAATATCTTTTGCATTAAATAGAATTTACAATGAATGGTATAGATCACTTGGATATAATTTTGATATTACTTCTAGTAGTCAGTATGATCAAAGTTTTGGTGTTGATAGACAATTCTTTGAAAAGATAAGCATGGTTGTTGATGAATTATTTAATGACTATATAGTTAAAGATGGACAAGTACAACCTTTATTTGCTCAATATTGTGATGGGAGAATTACTAAATGTAGTGGATTAAGTCAATGGGGTACTGTAAGTGATGCGAATAGTGGACTTGGACCAATTAATATACTAAAAAAATATTATGGCAATAATATAAATATTATTTATAATGCATCTGTTGAAGATAATATAATGAGTTTTCCTGGATTTGATGTAGAACTTGGTACTAGTGGAAATTTTGTTAAGATGTTAAAGATTCAATTAAATAGGATAGGTCAAAATTATCCAGCTATTCCTGTTATAAAAAATGATAGTGTATATTTTACTGTTGATATGGTTGATGCAGTTAAGAAGTTTCAAGAAGTATTTAATTTAAAAGTAACAGGTGTTGTTGATAAGAGTACTTGGTATAAAATTAAATATATTTATAATGCTGTTAAAAAGATAAGTGATATTTATTCAGAAGGAATTTCTATAGAAGAAGCGAGTCTAGTATTTTCAAAAAAATTAGTTTTAGGTGATAAAGGTAATTTTATTAGAGCATTAAATTATTATTTAAATACAATTGCATATTTTGATGATGATATTCCTTATTTAGAACTTAGTGGTGATGAATTTACTGATGATACTTTAGAGATGGTTATTGCATTTCAAAATAAATATAATATTTCAAGTACTGGAGAAGTTAATCAAGAAACTTGGAAAGTATTAAGAGAAAAGTATAAAGAAATTATTAATAATTTAGATGATCAATATGTTACTTATTTAGATGAGTTTTTTCCAGGTAGATATTTAAGTAGAGGGATGAAGGGAAGAGATGTTTTAAATTTACAAAAGTTTTTATATATAATTTGTAAGAATAAAGGTGATATACCTGGAGTAGAAGTTTCTTCTGAATTTGATAGATTAACAGAAGACTCAGTTAAATATATTCAAAATAAATATGGTCTTTTAGTAAATGGAGTGGTTGGACCAAGTACCTGGTATAGAATAGTAGAGTTGTCAAAAGAATAAATATGAGTTAAAATAATATTGGTGATTAGATGAAAAAATTAGTTATATTATTAGTACTAGGATTAGTTTTAGTAACTGGTTGTAGTAAAAAAGAAAGTTTAAGATTAGAAAGTATTTCTATGAAACAAGTACATGATATTAGTGAAAATATAGAAGAATATCCTGATTATGTTATTGTTGATGTTAGAAGTGTTGAAGAATATAGAAGTGGTCATATTAAGAATGCAGTTAATGTACCATTACCAAATATTAAAGAAATAGATATTCCAAAAGATAAAAAAATAATTGTATATTGTAGAAGTGGATCTAGAAGCTTAACTTCCGCAGGAGAATTACATAAACTTGGATATAAATATATTTATAATATGGGTGGTATTCTTGATTGGGAATATGAACTTGTAAAAGAATAAAAATAAAAAGACCATTGGTCTTTTTTTACTGATTAGATATTTGATTTATAAAAAATTCTTTTGTTTCTTCATAAGATAAATTTAGGGTAATTGATAATTCATTATATAAGAATTCTTCAGCTAAGTTAAAGTACTTAGTATCTTTTTCTGATGTTTTTTTGTTTTGTTCTTGACGAAGTTTATTTCTAGTATAAGAAGTTTTTATTACTTTAATAATATTTTCATATGTTGGATCTTGAAGTAATCTTTTGTATTCTGCTTCTATATATTTTTTATCACATTCTATTAGAGGGATATCTTTAGATATTTTTATTAAATTATCTATTTCTTCTTTAGTTATTAAATCTCTAATTTTATCTGATGTAGTAGGGAGAGCTATCTTTAGACTTTTATCTCTTAATGGGTGAAGAATATAATATGTTATATTATTTTTTTCTTCTATATTAGAAATTATACAAACATCTTTTTTGTATACTAAATAATCATTAATTTTATACATATGTACCTTCCTTTCAAAAAAAGAGTAGCTGTATCAACTGGACTTACACCATTACAGCTACTCGTTGTAGTTATATTTTATCAAATAAAAAAATTAATTTCTAATGAAAAATGTGAAAATTATGTGTTTTTAGCACTCTCTATTGACTTGTGCTAAAATTAGTGGTATATCTAAGTTATAGGAGATGAAAAAATGGAAAAGAAAGAGTTTAAATCAGAGTCAAGAAGATTACTTGATTTAATGATTAATTCAATTTATACAAATAAAGATATATTTTTAAGAGAGCTTATTAGTAATGCTAGTGATGCATTAGATAAGTTATATTATCGTAGCTTAACTGATGAAAAAGTTAAAGTTGATAAAGATAATTTATTAATACATTTAGCATTTAATAAGGATGAAAGAACTATTACAATTACTGATAGTGGTTGTGGTATGACAAAAGAAGAATTAGAAGAAAATCTTGGGACTATTGCAAAGAGTGGATCGCTTGCTTTTAAAGATAATATGACTAATGAAGAAAAAGTTGATATTATTGGACAATTTGGTGTAGGATTTTATTCTGCATTTATGGTAAGTGATAGAATTGTTGTTAAGACTAAGAGTTATAATTCTAAAGATGCTTATGTATGGGAAAGTGAAGGAGTAGATGGGTATACAATAGATAAATGTAAGAAAGATGATGTTGGTACTGAAATTACTCTTTATATTAAAGAAGATACAGAAGAATATGAATATTCTAAGTATTTAGATGAATATGAATTAAAGAGATTAGTTAAAAAATATTCTGATTATATTAGTTTTCCTATTAAAATGGAAGTTACTCATCATCATATGAAAGATGAAGAAAAACATGAATATGAAGATATAAAAGAAACAGAAACTTTAAATAGTATGATTCCTATTTGGAAGAAAAATAAGAATGATATAAAAGACGAAGATTATGATAATTTCTATATGGATAAATTTAATGATTTTGATAAACCATTAAAAGTAATTTCTTCTTCAGTAGAAGGTATGTGTTCATATAAATCATTATTATTTATACCAAGTCATGCTCCATATGATTTCTTTACTCAAAATTATGAAAAAGGATTAAGTCTTTATTCAAATGGAGTATTAATTATGGATAAATGTCCTGATTTATTACCTGATTATTTTGCTTTTGTAAGAGGGGTAGTTGATAGTGAGGATTTATCACTTAATATTTCTAGAGAAGTGTTACAAGAGTCTAATAATTTAAAACTTATTGCGAAAAACGTTGAAAGTAAAATCCGTAAAGAATTAGAGACTTTATTAAAAGATGATAGAGATAATTATATTTCATTTTTTAAAACATTTGGTGTTCAATTAAAGTATGGAGTTTATAATAACTTTGGAGCTGATAGAGATAAATTAAAAGATTTAGTAATGTTTTATTCTTCTAAGAAAGATAAACTTATTACTTTAAAAGAATATGTTGAAAATATGAAAGATGGACAAGAGAAGATTTATTATGCTGCTGGTTCATCTATAAGTAAAATTGATAAACTTCCTCAAGTAGAACAAGTTAAAGATAAAGATTTTGATATTTTATATTTAACTGAATATGTGGATGAGTTCTGTATTACTGCAATTCAAGAATATGAAGGTAAGAAGTTTGCAAATGTAGAAAATGAAGATTTAGGACTTGAATCTGATGAAGAAAAAGAAGAAGTTAAAAAAGTAAATGAAGAATCTAAAGATATGTTAGATGCGATGTTAGAAGTTATTGGAGACGATGTAAAAGAAGTTAAATTATCTAAGAAACTTAAGAGTCATCCGGTATGTTTAACTACTAAAGGAGATATTTCAATTGAGATGCAAAAAGTATTTGATGCAATGCCTAATGATTTAGGAGTTAAAGCTGAAATGATACTTGAAGTTAATGAAAAACATCCAATTAGTAAGAAGTTAAAAGATCTTTATGCATCTGATAAAGAATCATTTGATAAATATACTAAGATTTTATATAGTGAAGCTAGAATGATTGCAGGACTTCCAATAGAAGATCCAACAGAAATATCTAATTTAATATGTGAAGTTATATCTAAATAGAGTGAGAAATCACTCTATTTTTTTAATTTTTTGGCATTTTGTGGTATAATTTATGCGTCAATTTTGAAAGGGATAAATTGACAAAATTAGTTATTTTTAATTTATATGTTATGAAAGAAAAGGATTCAAATATATTTGTTAATATTATATAGACAGTTATTGAAATTGATGAGGTTTTATTTGAATTTTGTAAATCTATTATTAATATTTTAACTGAACTTACAGGAATTAATATATTAGTAAGTTTTATTCAAGAAAGTCAATTATCTGGTTTACAATTAGAAAGTCTTGATTATAATGATTCGGATAATATCATTTATGAATCTGAAATTATTAGAGAAGACATAAATAATGCTGGTATTTAGTATGTTAAAAAGATATAATATCAAAACTTCCTTTAAGGGAAGTTTTTTTGTTGTTTAAAAAAATGTTTTGATATATAATTATTTTATAAGATTGGGGAGAATAGTATGGCACTAACAAAAAAAGAAATTAATAAATTAGACATGTATTTTAGAGCATTAAATTATTTATCAGTAGCTCAATTATATTTACTTGATAATCCACTTTTAAGGCGTGAATTAACTTTTAAAGATATAAAACCTAATGTAGTTGGACATTGGGGAACTGCACCAGGACAAAACTTTATTTATATGCATTTAAATCGTGCGATTAAGAAACATAATTTAAAAATGATTTATATTTCTGGGCCTGGACATGGTGGTCAAGCAATGATTGCAAATAATTATTTAGAAGGAGTATATTCTAAATTTTATCCAGAAATAACAGAAGATGAAGAAGGATTAAAAAAATTATGTAAGCAGTTTAGTTTTCCTGGAGGAGTATCATCACATGTTGCTCCTGAGACACCTGGATCTATTCATGAAGGTGGAGAATTAGGATATAGTTTATCTCATGCTGCTGGAGCAGTACTTGATAATAAAGATTTAATTGCGGCATGTGTTGTTGGCGATGGAGAAGCAGAAACTGGTCCTTTAGCATGTGCTTGGCATATTAATAAATTTTTAAATAAGAAGACTGATGGTGTTGTTTTACCAATACTTCATAGAAATGGATATAAGATTGCAAATCCTACTGTATTTGGTAGAATGACTGAAACTGAAATTGATAATTTTTTCTTTGGATATGGATGGAAACCTTATTTTGTATCTGGTAGTGATTCTAAGAAAATGCATGATAAGATGGCTAAAGTTATGGATAAAGTAGTTAAAGATATAGAGAAGTTAAAAAAGACAGGATCTGGAGATTATCCAATGATTGTTTTAACTACTCCAAAAGGATGGACTGGTCCAAAAGAAGTTGATGGTAAAAAAGTAGAAGGAAGTTTTAGAGCACATCAAGTACCAATTGTAATTGATAGAAATAATCCTGATACTTTAAAACAATTAGAAAAATGGTTAAAGAGTTATAAAGCAGATGAATTATTTGATAATAAGGGTAGTCTTATTAAAGAATTAAAAGAACTTTGTCCACCACCTAGTAAGTGTATGGGTGCTAGTAATTATGCAAATGGAGGTTTATTACTAAAAGATATAATTACTCCTAATTGGCAAAATTATACTTTAGAAATTAAGAAACCAGGAGAAATAGTAAGTCAAGATACTATGCAATTAGGTCATTATATTAGAGATTTATTTGTTCTTAATGATAAGAATAATAACTTTAGAATATTTGGACCTGATGAAGCATTATCTAATAGATTTAATCATGTTTTTGAAAAAGAAAATAGAACATGGAATTTCAAGACATTAAAGAATGATGAATATTTAGATCCTAAAGGAAGAGTAATGGATGCATATTTATCAGAACATTTATGTCAAGGTATGTTAGAGGGATATTTATTAACTGGTAGACATGGATTCATTCATAGTTATGAAGCTTTTGTTAGAATAGTCGATTCAATGGCTAGTCAACATGCTAAATGGTTAAAAGTGTGTAATCAAATTCCTTGGAGAGCACCAATTGCTTCTCTTAACTACATGTTAGTATCACACGTATTCCAACAAGATCATAACGGGTATACTCATCAAGATCCAGGATTTTTAAATCATTTAGTTACTAAGAAAGCTGATGTAGTTAGAATGTATTTACCTCCAGATACTAACTGTTTATTATCATGCTTTGATCATTGTATTAAGAGTAAAAACTATATAAATGTTATTGTTGCATCTAAACATCCTAGACCACAATGGTTAAATAGAGAACAAGCTAAAGTTCATTGTGAGAAAGGATTAGGTGTTTGGGATTTTTGTAGTAATGATGGAGGTAATCCAGATGTTATTATGGCATGTTGTGGAGAAACACCAACCCTTGAAACAATTGCAGCTGTTGATATATTAAGAAGATATGTAAAAGGAATTAAAGTTAGAGTAGTTAATGTAGTAGATTTAATGAAATTACAATCAGATAAAACACATCCACATGGATTAACTGATGAAGAATATAATGAGATATTTACTAAAAATAAACCAATTATCTTTAATTTCCATGGATATCCTTCATTAATACATCAATTAACATATAAGAGAGAAAATAGAAATTTACATGTACATGGTTATAAAGAAGAAGGAACTATTACTACAACATTTGATATTAGAGTTCAAAATGAGATTGATAGATTCAATTTAGTAATAGCTGCTTTAAAAGAAATTCCTAGATATAAAGATACATCAAAAGCATTAGTAGATTGGTGCAATGAAATGTTAGAACAACATAAAAAATATATCCATGAATATGGTGAAGATTTACCATATGTAAAGGATTGGAAATGGGAAGAATTGTAAAGAAATATCTTTTGATATTTCTTTTTATTTGATATTATATAGTAGAGGAGATTTTCTATGAGTCGTAATGATTATTATAATGCAAGTAGAGCAGAAATACTTAAAAGACTTAAAAGTATACAAGAAGAAAATATAGTTGATTTTTTTGAAGAATCAGACTCTTTTTCTCTTGCAATTTATTTAGCTTATTTTGTATTAGCTGAAGAAGTACTTATAGAAAGAGATTCTCATAATCCTGATATAAATACTAGATTTAAAAGACATATAGATGCTGCAAGATTAGATGAATTATTTAGGAATCCAGAACTTATAAAAATATATGAAAAAGAAGTAAATGGTAACAGTAGAGAATGGTTTATTTCTACTTTAAGGAATGGAATTATTCATAAAGGACCAGAAGTTGATTATCATAATCAAAATGTAAATGTTTATAATGATGGAGAACTTAATAAATTAAATTGTGATGTATCTTTTGATTGGTTTAGAAATTTTATATTAGATGATTTATTATTACATAGTACAATAGGTGAATATAGTTATACGAGTTTTATATCTCCATATAGGGATCCTAAATGTGTAACTTTTATTGATAATTTTGATGATATTAGAAATTTTATTGATAATGATTTATTGGCTTATACAATTAAGATAAAACATAATAGCGGGGATGAAATTCCTAGAGATGAATTTTTAAGATATTGTCATGATAAAGAAACTAATTTTTGGGGATATTTATATAATTATAATAGCTTTGATGAAGATAGCAAAAAAGAACTTAAAACTTATGAAATGTTAGTTATTAATGCATTAGGTACACCTAAAGGAATTACTCCTGAAGAATATCGAAGATTATTTAACTATACATTTTATACAGCTTGGTTTGAGACTGATTTTAAAAGAAAATATCCTGGATATTCAGTAGATATTTCAGAGTTTGATAGACTTAATCCTAGTTATAGTATGGTTGTTAATGGTCTTAGTAGAAATGAAGTTGAAAAGAGAATGTTTGGATCTTATAGAAAAACACAAAACTTCTTTAATAATTTACATCCTGCTATTCAAAGAATGGAAATTGCTACTTGTTTAAATAGATTAATAAATTCTGATAAAGTTGATTATATTTCACATATGCAATATTTATTTTCAATCTATGATATGCACAAAGGTTGTGGAAAGAATGTTTTTGGATTAGATAAATTCATTAGACAAATGAATAGTTATAGAAGAAATGATTTAAGAGTTGAACAAGATTATGCTACTGAAATACATAATATATTAAGTAATAATGGAGTAGTACATTCATATGATAGACAAATTACTGAAATGATTATTGCTTGTTGTAATTCAAAAGATGAAGATGTTTATAGAAGATGTAGAGAATTATGTAGTAAGTTTGATGATCCTAAAAAAGATGAGTATTTTAAATATATATGTGATGTATTAAAAAGTGAATTTCCTGAATTTTATCAAGATGAAAGTGATAAGAGAAAAGAATGTGGAATTTATAGTGATCAAGTTCAAGAAATATTTAATGAAAATGATTTATATAGATTATGTAATGCAATGTATGTATTTAAAGAAGAAAGAGATGATATTTTAGTTGCACTTTTATATGCTCTTGGAATAAATACATACGTTGTTAATAAAGAAATGACATTTAAAGAAGAATTAAATGATACTGATTATGATTTTATGAGTAGTTTAGATATAGTGGGTTATTCTAAAGATCAATATACTGAACTAGGTAATTTAACTAATAGAAAAAATACATTAATTAAGAAGTTTAAAGGTGTTTCTGGAAATATTGCTAATTTAGATAGAGCGATTGAAAAGATGAGAATTGATCCAAGTGATCCAAATAAATTACTTGATTTAAGTGATCCTAGACTTGTTAATAATCCAGGATTACAAAAACTTATTGCTCTTAAAAATCAAAGAAATCATGACGCCCTTGCTATTGGCAGTGATTTAAATAAATGTCAAAGTATTATTAGTGGTATTAAGACTGAAAACTTTAGTGGTACAATGATGGGAAGTTTAAGTAATAGTCAGTGTGCTACTACAATTAGAAATTGTTTTTCTCATGGTGGAAGAATATTTGTAGATTCTAAGAAGCCAGGAGGGGAGATTAGATTAGTTTTAACTGATTATGATGAAGATGGAAAATTAAGTGGAGTTGTTCAAACTAATTTAGATAGTTTAATTAAATTCTTCAGTCATAAGACATTTTATGATGTGATGAATCAACATAGTGAATTAGAAAGTATGACTGAAGATGTACAAGAAAGAGTAGAAGGTGGAAGAGCACATTAGTAGTAATGCTCTTTTTTATTGAAAAATAAAGAAAAATTTGATATAATGAGGCCATGAGAGGTGAAATTATGTCAACAAAGAAAAATAAAACTTTTCCAATAGTTATTACAAGTATAATTATTATGATAATTATTTATCTTTTTGCAACAGTAGAACAGCCTTACATAACATGTAGTAAAACCACTACAAATGATTTAGATATAAGTGTGACTGAGGATATAAATGTCACAATAGATGGAAATAAAATAAGTGAGATAGATTTAACTAAAGTAATAGTTTTACCTTCTAATTATTTAGAAGATGACATACATTTAAATAGTATTAAATTTTCATTAAAAAAACATTATGAATATTTAAATAAAGATGTTATTAATTATTCATTAAAAGATGATAGAGTTATTGTTAATGTATTAGTTGATGATGATGAAACACTAGTACTTAATAATATAGAATTCTTTGAAAATGGTGATAAATTAGAGATGAAAATAAATAGTAATACTAGAAGTAGTGATGTAGTAACGCTAAGTGTAGGAGATAAATATACTGAGGGAGAGTTAATTACAAGAATGAAGAATAATGGCTATGTATGTAAATAACATAGTCTTTTTTAAAGGTGATTAGATGGAATTTGATATAGATAGTATTGTTAAAGATATGGATTTTACAGGAGGACAATTTGTTACTTGTAAGAATGGATTAATGCTTACTAATAATGAAATAAGTGTTTTAAAAAGATATAGTATTGATTATGAAAAGTGTTCAACTTTAAAAGAAATAATTTATTTAGTTGAAGATATTTTAAATGAAGAAGAAGCTGATACCGAGGATTTAGAATATATTTCAGCAACTATATCAGAAAGAGATTATTATCAAAATACTAATAAATAAGAATAGAGGGAAATAATGGATAAAGAATTAAAAGAATTAATGTTGAAGTTTGATTTTGCAAAGAGAAGATTAGAGACAGAATTACAAATTTTATTAGAAGAATTTCAATTTAAGAATGGATATAATCCTGTTGAACATACAAAATCAAGAATTAAGAGTTATGATAGTATTGTCAAAAAGTTAGAAAGAAAAGGATATGAGTTAACTGCTGATAATATTTTAAGACATGTGCATGATGTGGTTGGACTTAGAATAGTGTGTTCATTTGTATCTGATGTGTATGATATTATTAATATTATTAAGTCATCTCATCAATTTATTGTTAAGAATGAATCTGATTATATTAAGAATCCTAAAAATTCAGGATATACAAGTTATCATATAAATATTTTAGTGCCAGTGCATTTAGAGGGAAAAACTGAATATATAGAAGCTGAAGTTCAAATTAGAACAGTAGCGATGGATTGTTGGGCAAGTCTTGATCATAAGTTAAGATATAAATTAAATTCTATTTCAGATGAATTAGAAAATGGTATGTTACAATGTGCTGATAAGATGATAGAAATTGATAAACAAATGCAACAATTATGTGAATTAGTAAGAAAAGAAAGAGAAAGTAATAAAGAAGAAGTATTATAAAATATTCTTCTTTTTATTGGAGGTATGAGAATGATTTATTTAGATTATAGTGCAACTACTCCAGTTGATGATAGAGTATTAGATACATTTGTAAAAGTAACAAGAGATTATATTGGTAATCCTAATTCATTACATGAGTTAGGAGTGGAAGCTAAAAAGTTAATTGATGCTTCTACTAAACAAATAGCTGATATATTAAGGGTTAAAGAAAGTGAAGTAATTTATACTAGTGGAGCTAGCGAAGCTAATAATATGGCTATTAAAGGTATTTGTTTTAAATATAAAAATAGAGGTAAACATATTATTACTACTACTTTAGAACATTCTTCAGTTTTAGAAGTTTTTAAATATTTAGAGAGTGAAGGTTTTGAAGTTAGTTATGCCAAATTAGATGAAAATGGTGTTGTTGACATTGATGAGTTAAAGAAGATTATTAGAGATGATACTATTTTAGTTTCAATTTGTTCTGTTAATAGTGAAGTAGGGGTAAGACAACCAGTAGAAGAGATTGGTTTATTATTAAAAGATTATCCTAAACTTTATTTTCATAGTGATGTTACCCAAAGTATTGGTAAAGAAAAAGTTGATTTTACAAATATAGATTTAGCAAGCTTTTCAGGACAGAAGTTTTATGGAATGAAAGGTGTTGGATGTTTAATTAAGAAAGAGACTATTATATTAGAGTCTTTAATACATGGTGGGAAATCAACAACTGTATTTAGAAGTGGAACTCCAGCTACTGCGTTAATTGTGTCTTTAGCTAAAGCAATGAGACTTGCTTATGAAAATTATGAAGAAAAAAGAAGAAAAGTTAGTGAATTAAATAAGTATTTAATTGATGGGTTAAGTAAATTAAATATTGATATTAATAGTAATGATAAGTGTATTCCTCATATTGTTAATTTAAGTTTAAGAAATATTAAGTCTGAGACTATGTTACATGCTTTGGAGAAAGATAATATTTATATTTCAACACAAACCGCTTGTTCACAAGGTAATTATTCTTTGGCAGTATTTAGTGTTACAAATGATAAGGAAAAAGCGAGTAGAAGTATAAGAATTAGTCTTTCTCATTTAACTACTAAAGAAGAGATTGATAAGTTTATAGAAATATTTAAAAATAATTTAGATAAACTTAATATTTTAGACAAATAAAAAGAAGTTTAAGTGTTTACTTCTTTTTTATTTTTTTGTATAATTATTATTAGAGTAGAATAAGGAGGAGTTTCATATATGGATAATACTATGGTTGAAATACAAAAGGCAGATGGAACTGTCGAGAATGTTACTTTAGTTACTTACTTAATTAGTAATGATGGGTTAAGCCAATATATTATTTATACTAAGAATGAAATACAAGGTGATGCTAAGGATCATGTTATTTATATTTCAAAGGTTCTTAGTAATGACGGAACTTTGACTTTAACTGATATTAGTGATGTAGAATGGAATGATGTTTTACATTTAATGAAAAAGATTGCAAATGCTGAATAAGAAAGGTGATGATTTAAGTGAAAAACACAGGATATGTTTATGCTAATAAAGCATTAGAGAGTGCCGTTAAAGAATTAAAATCATCATTTTTTGATATTTTTTATCATAGTCAGGGAACTCTTTTAATGTTAATGACTCAATTAGATGAGTTAGAGGTTGATAGTGATGTATTAAAAGAAGAAGCTGTAGATTTAATTAATTCGCAAGGAACTCTTTTAAGTGAAACGATGTCTTTAGTAGAAGAATTGATTCGTTCAATTAAGAAGATTGATAATAATGGAAAGAAAATAGATACATTTAATAGA
The DNA here is from genome assembly GCA_016293205.1 of Bacilli bacterium. GTDB lineage: Bacteria > Bacillota_I > Bacilli_A > RF39 > UBA660 > JAEDES01. Next base: position 1,060 of record JAEDES010000025.1, on the reverse strand, counting down.
AAGTATGTTATTGATAGAGGAAAGAACTTTACTAAGATTGAAAGAAAAACTACAGTAGCAGCTGCACCTACAACAGAAGTAAAGACTGAGATAGTAACAGAAGCATCAACTGAGGTTCAAACAGAACCAGTAACAGAAGCAACAACAGAAGTTCAAACTAAAGCGGTAACAGAAACATCAACAGAGGTTCAAACAGAACCAGTAACTGAAACTGCAACAGAGGTTCAAGCAGAAGTGGCGGCTGAAGTTGCTACAGAAGTTCAAACAGAACCAGTAACTGAAGCAACAGCAGAGGTTCAAACTGAAGCGGTAACTGAAGTTGCAACTGAGGTTCAAACAGAACCAGTAATAGAAGCAACAACAGAAGTTCAAACTGAAGCGGTAACTGAAACTACAACTGAGGTTCAAACTGAAGTAAGTACAACATTAACTGGATTAGAAATTGATCCAAATGCACCGGTTGAGGAAGCAACTGAACCTTCAACTGAGAAACCAAAAAAGTATATAGCCGACACACCTGAAGGTGTTACTAAAGATTTAAAACAAGCTCTATTAACAATGCCTGGTATGGAAGATTTAAAATTTGATTCTAATGGAAGACCTGATTTTACATCTGTTTTACCACAAAATGTGTTGGATGAATTTAATAGTAAATTTGGTTTCCAAGTTTCTGTTAAGAAAACATTAGCAGATATGGAAAATGTAGAATTTGATGGAGCTACAGAAGCAATCGTTCCAAATGAGGCAACTATGGATTTACCATTTGCTACAGAATCTGTAATTCCAACACCTGCGCCTCCTGCACCTCCAGCATCTAATTCAGTTAGTCAATCTGAATTAACTACTGAGGCAGTAACTGAAGCTGCAATAGAAGCGGTTATTCCTACTGTAGAAGTAGCAACTGAGGCTCAAACAGAAGCAGTTATTCCTGCAGTAGAGGTTGCTACAGAGGCACAAATAGAAGCAGTTATTCCTGCGGTAGAAGTTGCTACAGAGGCACAAGCAGAAGCAGTTATTCCTGCGGTAGAAGTTGCTACAGAGGCACAAGCAGAAGCAGTTA
>JAEDES010000050.1 GCA_016293205.1 Bacilli bacterium | reverse complement strand
TTATTATCCTAATGGGGGTTCCACATACACGTATAAATACATCGGTGATTTAGGCCCAATATCTGCTCCTTCTGTAAATTCTCCTTATTATGGCAAAAGGAATGGCACAAGTTTTATTTATCCTGGAGAAACTTATACCTTATCTTGGTCTGCCCCTGCAACTAATGGTAATACAATAAATGGTTATCAATGTCTTTTTAATGGTAATTTATTTAATTCTTCTAATTCTACCTCTATAAGTATTGGAAATAATTTAAATGAAAAAGAAAGTGGAGAATGGAAAATTAAGGCAGTAGCAGGAACCAATCCTGGGACTTCTTCTTCTATTTCTTCTGGAACTTATGTATATAATTTAAAAATTGATACTCAAGATTCTATTACTATTAATAATTCAACTTTAGCTTCTGGCTCTGCTGATTTTTCTTGGGAACAAGCGTTAATTAATGTTAATGATTCAATATTAGGAAACTTTACAGTTCAATATAATTTAAAATATAAAACTAGTTCTGATAAAATTAATTGGAGTAGTTTACAAACTATTGCTTCAAATCTTACAAATAATCAATATACTATTGAAGATATTAGCAATTTAGGTTTAACTGGAAAATTTGTTTGTTTTGTAATTGAAAATAATATTTATTATAATTCCAGTCTAATAAAAACTATTACAACTGAAGAGCTTGATGGTTTTATTAAATATGCTGGCGAAAAACCTAATCAATTATCTTCAATTATTTTTGAAAGTTCTGATTTAAGACAAAGAAATTATCTTTCAAAATATATTTATAATGGAACTAAATTTATTTGGGAAACTTTTAATTATAAATATATTACTAAAGGCTCGACTTTAACAATTAATTTTGGAGAGCTGGCTGCAGGCTATGCTAAACCTGGTGTAAAAATTAGTTGGGAAAGAGGTTCCTATAAAGGCTCAAAAGAATTTTATGAAAATAATACTTCTTCTACAACTTCAATGGTTATTAATTTTGTAGAAGATGATTTCTTTAATTCTAATTTCTGGAATAGCACAAGTAGTTTAATATTAACTATTACAAGTTTAGGCTATATAGAAACAATTAATACTACTGTTCTTGAAGAAGAAAGAGGTTTCTTCTATAAAGGAAGTGATATTCAAGTTGCTAAAAGTCCTATTGTATCTAATACCTATGATAGTATTTCTACAATTAGTAAAAGTATTCCTGTTAATTTTACTACTGGTAATCAAGAACCTATTGTAGATGAAGCTAATGGAATTTATGAAGATTTAAAAATAAATAATATTAAAGCTACTCATCCTCAAGAAATAGAAATTTACGCTTATGAAGTTTCTGCTAGTATTTTAGTTAATAATACTTGGAAAGATTATCAAGTAGTAACCGATAATCTTTTATCTGCTACTAAGGGTGGTGGATATAGTACTAATGGAAGTAGGCTAAGTTGGTTTATACCTGATTGGAATGTAGAAGATAATAAAGTTATTTTTAGTTTAAATATTTTAAATAATACAAAGAATTCTCATTTAACCGCTTTATTAGGTTCAGAAATTTCTCAATATAACCAAAAACTTACAGTAGATTATCGCATTTTCGCGATTGATGTATATGGGCAGAAGAGTGATAATTATTTTTCTCATAGTTTTACTTACGATTGTAGGAAACCAGCAATTTTTGAGATAAGTCCACAAATTCAATCTCCTACTTCAATTAATAGAAAAATAATTTCTCCTTATGGAAATGACATTTCAGTTATTCCTGTTTTTAATGGCGATAGTTTAATAATTAAATTCTATCCTGCTATAAATCCTAATCATTATAATAATAATCAAAATAATTATTTTAATTATAATGGAAAAACTTATTTAAAACATAGTAGCGATAATTCTATAATTGACCCTAATTATTATAGAGTTTATAAATTTATAAAGAATTCTAAGGGTAATTTTGAAACTATATTAATTGATAGAATTGAGCCATTCTCAAATACTCCTATAGTGACAAAAGAAAGTGAAAACCTTGGAGGAGAAAAAGCTTTATATTATCGTTATCAATTAAATTTCAAATTAGAAAACAAAGATATAGATGAAGTTGAATATTTTCAAATTGTTCCTTTCTATGAGGACGGCGGCCTGAGAATCAGTCGTATTCATTATTACGAAGACAATTCAAATGGTTTTAATATTAATAATGCTATATTCTGGAATTCTCGTATCAGTTCTCCAAAAATACAGGTAACTGGTGTTGAAAGAATAGCTACTACTGAAGATGATTTTGGTTTTGAATTACCTAAATTAAAACTTTATGTTACTGATTGGGGTACTACTCATCAGTTTTATGATGGAGAAAAATTAACAAAAGAACAATTAGTAAATTATAATAGATTAACTGATTTAACTTATTCAATTAAATATTATAAAGAAAAAGTGGAAAATGGAGTTACTTCAGAAGAATATCTTTCTGGAAAAGATTGGGGACGAAACTATTTAATAAATTCCGCGCCAAGTATTACTTATAATAATTTAGCCTCTGAATATAATTATGCTAATTTTGAAGAGCTAAAAACTCATACAGAAAAAGACCTTTCTTCTATTAATGGTAATGATTATTTACCTGTAGTTACTTCTGGAACCACTCTTTATGTAAATTTACCTTCTCCTATTGAAGGAACCAGTGCGAGTGCTACCAATTTCTTTGCAAAGTTAACTATTAATGGTAAAATCAGTAGAGTAAGTAAGGATTCGTCTGAAGCTAGCTTTAAACCATATTCACTTCAGTTAATAGATTATAGTATTTATATTTCTCAAAACAAAAAGACTTTTATGATTCAGCAAGGTAAACTTGGTATTAATCAACCCGAACTTAAAGAAGTTGAAGAAAGTTTATACATTGTTGATAAAAAGACTATGAGTGGTAGCGGAGTTAACCACCCAAATATTCTCGGTCTTGAAGCAAGTAGAACCTTTAATAAAATAAATGAAATGCCTGGCGCATTCGTTGGTTTTTACGATGATTCATCTCAAAATAATGGTGATAGAATTTTAATGGGTTCTATTGGATTAGGAATGACTTTAAAAGAAAATTCAGAAGAAGTACTTTCTTATGAACCTTATGTATTTTATAATGCAGATGCTACTGGCACGATGACTGCTTTGAAATTAGTACCTGAAGCTGGTGATTATATTGAAATTGAAGGTCATAGAATTTCTCATAAAACTCCTGTTGCAGGTGGCAATACTTCTTTACTAAAAATTGGTTTTGATAATTTTGGTCACATTACTGCTTCCGCCGCGCCAACCGTTGAGGAAATTCGACAAGTAGCACATATTAGATATGGTGATCTCGACCCAAGTGATG
>JAEDES010000049.1 GCA_016293205.1 Bacilli bacterium | reverse complement strand
GAAAAGGTATTTTACCTCCACCTCGCCAAAGTCCTGCTTCTGCACGTTTTTTAAGTCCTATACGAGTTCTTTCTAATATAGTTTCTCTTTCTAATTGAGCAAACACTGATAATACACCAATCATTGCTTTTCCAAATGGAGATGATGTATCAAAGTTTTCCCTCATTGAAATAAAGCTTACATCATATTTATTAAAGACTTCTTCAATTAAATATAAAGTATCTCTTTGACTTCTTGAAATTCTATCTAATTTAAATACAAACACTGCATCAATTTTATGATTTTTGCAATCTTCTATAAGTCTTTGGATTGCAGGTCTATTTAAATCTTTTCCAGAATATCCACCATCTATATAGTATTCAAACTCAGTATAGTCTTTGCTTTTTGCATAACTTATCAAAAATTCTTTTTGGGCATCTATTGAATATCCCTCAAGTTGACTGTCAGTAGAAACTCTTGCGTATAATCCTGCTTTTATATTGTTACCTCCTTTTTTAAGACAGGATTATAAGATTCCAATTACATTTTACCACATAACTAGAATCTATTACATCTCTTTTATTATATATGAGCATATTTTTTAACAATTTCATATATAACCAAGTCCGTTATTTTAATTTCACTTGGATTTATTTTTTTCCCATCTTTATCATAGTTATTAACAATTATCACTTTCGCACCTCTAATAATTTTTATGATAACTAAAAATTATTATTCAAACTCCTTTAACATTTCTACCATTTTTAAATACTCAGGGTCATCTTCTTCAAGAATATTGGATTCACATCTTTTTCCATCCCAAACCTCTACACCATCTGGATCATATCTTATATGAGGCCCTTTTTTGCCATTCATTATTTCATTTTGATTATCTGAAATATCTGTTACTGTAACAAAACTTTGTATTTTATTATCAGTAATATAAGAATTTAGATAACCTTTTATAAACACTTTTGTTCCTTTAACAAAAAAATCTTTATATATTTCATAAAGATTTCGGTTAATATTAAAACTAGCATATACTTTTCTTTTATCATATTTAAGGGTAGTTAACCCAAATTTAATATAATCATTATTATTATCTGTTACATTATTAATAGTTCCAGATATTATTATTTCATTTAAATCAATTTCCAATTTTATTACTTCCTTTCTTTTTAATTATTTTAAGATTTAAATTATTTAAATAAATTTAAACTTATATTATCTATTAATATTATTTATTATATTATTTATTTTGTTAGAAGATACTTGCTATACTTAATAGAAATATCTTGCTATAAACTCTAGAAAATATTTGCTAAATATATTCTTCTAATATTGGGTTCACATTCAACTTTAATATATTTCTTTTTTCTTAATGAAGAAATGCAACTAGTGATTGTTCTTTTGGATACTTTCATAAGATTACTTAAATACTTATTACTTGCATAACAAAATCCCTCTTGCATAGATAGAGTAGTTATTAAACCCATTAATAATTTTGTAGTAGTAGATAAATCTTCATCTAATAAAACTATTACTGGTACTTCTACATATTTTAAATTAGTAATATCATTACTCATAATATCAATCTCCTTTCTTTAAATTTAGACAATAAAAAAACTTGTAATCTATTTACAAGCCATACTAATAATGACAATAAAACTCCCACGTGAGATAATACTCACTAAATGCTTGAAGTAAAACATATATAACATATTTCAATCTATTTTTGTTTGTTCTTTGAAATATGTTTTACTTCAAACTCGTTTATCTTATATTTCTATAAGATAGGTTCTAATATAAATCTACGAACATTTACTGAACCTTTATTTGTTAGCGATTCAATCTTTTCTAACAAAATTCGTATGTGTATAATCCGTTGCTGTATTCTTTAAATCTTATATAATTATTATCTTCTAATATTTTAAGATTCTTTTTAAATCCAACATTTGTTATACTTAATGTTTTTTGAACTTTCCCAATGCTTATACTTGTATAATCACATCTTTGAGATTGTTCAGCACAGAGTATTTTATATATAAGTTTTGTTTCAAACTTAATATTTTTATCTTTCCATATTCTTGGATTAATTAACTCTAGTTGTTTTTCCTTACTCATACATTTGATTTTCTCCTTTCTTTTTTCTAACTTACCCATTTAATTTAAAAGTGGGTTCATTTGGAAACATCTATAATATATCACGCTAATTACTAACTTGTCAATATCTTTTTACCCATTTTTTAAAATATTGTTGACATTTTTACCCAGTAGGTGTATTATTATGATGTGAGGTGAATTTCTATGCTAGAAAAAAATATCGGTGAAGTAATTACCGAGGCAAGAGAAAAAGCTAATCTTTCGCAAAGACAACTTGCAAAATTAGCAAACATAAATAACTCTGAACTTTCTAAAATAGAATCAGGTGTTAGAAAAGAACCTAGTCCTAAAATACTTCGTAAAATAAGTAATGTATTAGATGTTAATTATAGTGATCTAATGTATATGATTGGATTAGGTATTGAAGTCAGTCCATTAAATCCTTTTATAAAAGATTATTATTCTAAATTAAAAGGAGAAGAACTTAATGAGGCAGAAGTTAATGTTTTAGGAAATAAACAAAATCTTGAAAAATTAGTTTTATCTTGTGAAGAAAAATTAAATGATAAAAGCATAATAGAGAGTGAAAGAGAGTTATTACAAAATACTATTGAAGATACAAAATATCAAATCAATACACAAAATGAAATTATTAATTTAATTCAAAGTTTAAAAGTAAAGGAGAGAAACAAAAATGCGAAATAGAAAAATATTAAAAATAGCAGTAATATTATTATCAATATTCTTTGTAGTAAGTTTTGGATTATCACAAATAATTGGAAATGATTATTTTAAAAATATGTTTTGGGTTTCAACTGCACTTCTAACACTTGGTCTTATATTAGAGTTAAATGATTGGAGTAAATTAGGACTAGATTTAGATAAGAATAAATCAAAAACTATTAAAAGAAGTTTTGATGATAGCACAACATTATTGGTTGTATTTTTTGGAACATTATTATGTTTAGTTGTATTCTTTGATACGTTTAATCATGATGTTATGAAAAATAATTTTGTCATAATAGGTACATTTATTATGACAATAGAATTTGAATTATTTATGTATCTTTCTGTATGGAATGCTAAAAAAGATACTGCAAATTTATTAAAAAACAATAAATAATTCAAATAAAAAAAATAACCTTTTACCTTTTCGTTAGATTAGGTATTAGGTTATTTTTATTTAAAGAATACGTGGCACGTTTTGCGAGTTTACTCGTGAAAGTGGCGATAGTATTCTTTCTTTTTTATGAAGTCGTAAGACAAAATAAAAAAGGCAACATTCACTTACGA
>JAEDES010000048.1 GCA_016293205.1 Bacilli bacterium | reverse complement strand
ATGAAGATTATATAGAGTATGAAGAAGACGACTTACCTTGTGCATACGAACACGCAGCAATAGTTGCTATGTATATATACAATTCTCAACGAATTAAATTCTTGAGAGAGCAACAGCAGTTACAAATAAACAAATTCGTATTTTATAATAGAACCAAAGAAAAGCCAAAATACTTTGAGTTCTACAAAGCAGGAATAGAAGAAGTAAGTCGTTATTGGGCAAACGACGAACATTATGCAACAACTTGTCCTATTGAGATAAAAGATTAAACACATATTTAGTTCATATATTCAGATTTGTTTTATAGTCGAGCGTATCACCTTAAGTCTCAAGTTATTACTAACTATTATCATTCATGTCATATTATTTTAGCTCGACAAATGATAGCTCTGTTGTGAAACACAGCTATCATTTTTCATATAATCAAACAACAAATTAAAACAACAAACAAATGAAAAAAGCATTTAGAAAAATAATTACTAATACAATTATAGCTGGTTGTATAGTAATAACCGTAGTAACAGCTATTAGTTGTAAAACAACTTATGAATTAGATAATCTTAAAGACGTAAGTGTATTATCTAATTTTACCTATCAACCCCAATTTGAAGAGTTGTGGCAAACTTATACCAATAGTTATAGATATGAATATATCTTAGAATATTGGGGAATAGAAGAAGCAGCTTCTACAAAAGAAATTGCAGAAGTAATTGCCGAAGATTTCTACGAAGATTATATTCAAGAATATCTTGATAATAATTGATCATATCTCTTTCATAATGATACTATAGTTTGTGGAGTGAAAATTATTCACTCTGCAAACATAGTATGATTTATACTGACAATGCTAAAACTACTGATTTAATTAACACTTAAATTAGTAAAGAAGCAATAAACATTTAATTTCAACCAACTTAAAATATTAAATTTTAGTATGGAATTAACAATTAAAATATCAAATGAAAATAATAAAGTAGAAGAAAATCATGTAATATTTAGAAATACACCTGAAGATTATATGAAACTATTATCAGTTATACTAATGGAATTACCAGAAATAATTGAAGAAGTATATTATTTATTAACTATAATAGCTAATGATAATAAAACTGATGTTTTTACTGCAAGTAAATCTATTTGTTGTATAACCGATAGAAATGAATTACATCTATTGAAGTTTGATATTAAGATTAAAAGGGAAAAGGAAACAAACACAAAATAGTATAAACAAACAAAATTAATCAAAAACAAAAACATTAAATCATTATGGAAAATCAAGTAAACAACGCAGCAGCAGCTGCACAAGAAGCAAATGTTCAAAATGTAGAAGAACAAAAAGTACAAAATGTAGAACAATCAACAGAAAGTATGCAACTTTCTATTTATGACAAAATTGTAGCAGACCTTATTAAAAAGAATAAGCTATATAAAAACTACAAAATTAAGTCATGCAAATGTACTCCAAAAGAAAACTATAATCTTATATCATTTACTCTTGATAAAAAGATTAAAGGATATACAGCTAACGACAATGGAGAATTTGTTGAAAATGATGTAAATCTAATTTTCACAAGTAATTTTGCAATAAGCGGAGCTATTAGAGAAAATGAAAATTTAGCTTGGCTTAGAAATATCATAACAGATAATCCTAGACTAACAGAATTATTGTTAATAGGAGCAACTATTGATATTATTCAAGAAACCGTTGTTGCTGGAGAAGAATATAGAAATCCTTTTAGTACATATTTAGAAAATACTACATATTTTGATCATGATACTTATATTAATCATGTAATTAATATAAGACTATCTAAACAAGGAGAAAAAGTAGCTAATGCTCTAATGGATAAACTATTAGAACAAGCTATATCCACTCAAAATAATGTAAATATATTCTAAACTAAATAACATCATGGTACTATTATATATAGTACCATGATTTATTTTGTATATAAATGTGTTGTAAATAATTCAGTAATTAAGCGTTCTAATACAAAACAAATAAAAACAATGGAAAGAAATAATAATTTTGAAGTAGCTTTAGTTAAGCTAGCTTGCCCTATTTGTGGTAAAGAAGTTGAAGAACAGATTATAATGAATCAAAAATTAACTCCAAAAGAAGCTGCTAAAATTAAAGCAATGCATGGCAAAATTGTTGGTTACGCCAATAAAGTTTGCGATGAATGTGCTAAATATAAAGATAAAGCATTATTCGTTGTCGAAATCATACCAGAAAAATCTGATATGAAGCATCTCGAAACTATTTATCGCACAGGACGTTATTTAGCCGTTCTTAAAGATTGTAACTTCTATAAAGATGCGAAGAAAGCTATTATCAAATTTGGTGATGATAGTGAGATGATTTTTGTAGATGAAGAAACTTTTAGTAAGTTGAATGAAATCTATAAGAATCAAAAAGATTAAATTTGCAAAACGTAACTACTTCTGATAGTAGTTATCATTAATATAATTGTTAAACATTAAAAACTTAAACTCATGAGTAAAGTAGAGAATGGTGCTAAAGCTGCAACTGCACCTAAATCAAAGTATGCAGCAAAGAGACAAGCTAGACTTGAACAAGCTAAACAAGAAGAGAAACAAGTTCTAGTAGAAGAACCTAATGACGCTGTTGAAGAATTTAAAGGTAAGAAAGTACCTGCTGATGCAGCTAGATTTCCTGAACATATTAGGAATATCGGTATTTGTCTTAGATATAATGCAGATCTTAGAAGATTTGTAGCTAAGACAATAATTAATTATCTTCGTCAAAAAGGAGAAATTGACGGTGATTCCATATATGTTAAATTCGCTTATAATAAACTATCTGTTATAGTTAATGGACTTGCAAGAGAATATTACTATAGCAATAAATGGTTTATTAATTGCTATATTGCTGGTTTCAAATCATTAACTGATTATGTATCTAAGCAAATTAACACTTTTATTAGTGTTGAAATGCCAGATTACAATACCAATGATGAAACCCAAGAAATCAACAAAATAAAAGAAGATACTGACGAAGTAGATCAATAATTGCTTTTATTTGTTTGTATTAACTTCCCCGTAGAGGAATGTGATAATATCTGGCATAATCTATCAGATAATGGTAGTGCGTGCCAGATAATCCTTTCCCTACGGGGAATTTTTTATAATCAAATATGAGCAATTACGACTATAACGAATTAAAAGTTCTAACACATAAAACAATTAAAGCTATGAATAGAATAAATGATATTGAATTACAAGAAATAAATAAAGTAATAGAAGTTCTAACAGCTTATAAAGAGGGAAAAATAGTAGAAGTTTGTACTAGTGGAAATGGTTGGGTTAGATGCTTTGTAGCTCCAGCTATATCTGTTATAAATGCAAATCTATATAGAATAGCTGATAAACAAGAAAATATTGAAACTTATGAACAATAAAAGAAAAGCATCTATAGCAG
>JAEDES010000024.1 GCA_016293205.1 Bacilli bacterium | reverse complement strand
ATACTATACTATTATTCTTCAATTTTACTATTGACTTCTAATAGTTAGTCACCTAAGTAATTATATGTAAAAGAATTATTATTAATTTAAAACTTATTTTACAAATATCTACAAATAATTTATAATATATAACATGAGGTGAAAATAATGAATAATAAAGTTACAAAAATAATAATTATTATTTTATTAGTATCAATGATATTAGGAATGTTCTCAACATTATTTTTCCTATAAAAAAAGAATTTAGATAAAACTAAATTCTATTTTTTTGCCATTACTTATTAATATAACCTTCAATTTCAGGATTAATATCTTTAACTAATCCAAAATTAAAATTATATTTATTAGCTATATCGTGTATTCTAGAAGTATCTTGAGCTAAATAAAGCATTAATAATCCTGCAATTCTATTAGCAGTATATTGATCATGGGCTTTTCTATCTGCCTCTGATATATTGTATTTTCTTGTAATATCATCAATAGGGCCTAAAGCATATAAATAATTAGTTAATGCTTTACTAATTATTTCAACCTCTCTATCTTGTTCTTTTAAATGAACTTTTGTCCAAACTTTCATTAACCATCAACTCCTTATGGCTTACTATAATACCATAAAAACACAAATTAACCAACAAAAAAATCCATATTATTTTAAATATGGATTATTTTCTTTTTCATGTCCTAAAGTTGTTTCTTCATTATGTCCAGGATACAAAACAATTTCATCATCGTATTCTAATATCTTAGCAATACTCATATTCATTTCATTATTATTCCCACCAGGTAAATCAACTCTACCAATACTTTCTTTAAATATAAAGTCACCTACAAACATAACTTCATCTTCAGGAAAGTAAAAACTAACTGAATCTCTTGAATGACCAGGAGTATGAATACAATCAAATTTAAAATCTCCTACTTCATAACTTTTTTCTTCTAAATTACTTCTCTTAAATATTTTAATACTTCTTTTGGTTAAAAAGTTTCTTAATGCTCCAATATGATCAAAATGAGAATGAGTAATCAAAACTCCTAATACTTTTCTACCATCAATAACTTCCTTTATCTTAGGAAAGTCATCTCCTGGATCTATTACTAAACAATTATCACCCTTAACAAGAACATAACAATTCTCATCAAGTGCCCCTGTAACTACTTTAATTATTTCCATATATCTCTACCTCTACTTTTGTTCTATTTCTTTACTTACGAATATATAGTTATAATTCATATCTAATTTGAATGTATAAATATAAGTACCACTTCTTAACTGAGCAGGAACAGTATTTCCTTCCGCCCCAATATATCTAACTTTTTCTTTTAATGTAATATATGCTTCTTTACTATAAGCACCAATTAATTCTTTTTCCATCTTATATGAAGTAGAATTTCTACTACCACAATATCCTTGTACAAATTCTCCTCTATCAGGAATATATTGATATCCCCCTAGGCAAGAGCCATTACCAAGATTAATATTAGTTAATGGAAGTTCTACATCATCACCAAATAATTTTTTAACTTCTAATTTTAAATCTTCTTCTTTAAATGCTAATGGAGTAAAATCAGCTTTACAAGTAAACGGTTCCATTGCAGTTTCAGAAAATAAATTACAATTAGACTCATAAAACTTACCAGTAGGTACATTTCTAAATGCTAAGTATAGTTTTAATTGGTCATTTAAATCAAATAAAGCTAAATCTTCTCTTAATGTAGTTCTAACTTTACCATATAAATCTTGAACTAAAGTTGAATCTAATTCTAAACTTTTTTCTTCTGTAGCATTAACTGGAGTACATTCATATTCCATCTTACTAATTAACGCTTTATGTTGCATATCAGTCCAATAAATATATCCACCTAATCCAACAATAATAAGTAATAATAATTTAACAAAAAAGTGACTTTTCTTTTTCTTTTTAGGTGCTTCTTCTACAACAGGCTTATCTTCACCAACTGGCTCAGTCACTGCTTCAGTTTCTACTTCAAGTTGTTGTATTGGTTTTGGAGCAGCCTTACCACCATCTTCAGGAGGTGCAACTATAACCCCAGGTATATTTTGTTCTACTGGTGCAAAAATAGGTTCTACTGCTTCTTGCGCAACAGTTGTAGGTTCAACTACAGGCTCTGTAGCAACCACTGGCGCAACTTGTGGTGCAGCAACTACAGGTTGAACAACTTGCGTAACTGGAACTGCTTGAGTAACAACTTGAGTTGCAACAGGTACTACTGCTGGTGTTTGTTGAGGAACAACTGTAGCAGCTGTAGTAGCATCTAAAGTTTGAACATTAGTCGGTGGAACAACACCACCATTTTGAACATTTACATTATTAGTATCATTAACCCCATTATTCATATTATTCACCTATCCTACTATATCTAATTTTAGACTATTTTAAAACTTTTTACAAGTCTAAAACCAAAAGAAAAAGTAAACAAATTTATGTTTGTTTAACCTCCACAATAATCGTGACCAAAAATTATAATATCATCTTTAATTACAAATAATCCAAATCAACAAAAAACAAAAAAAGAGAAGTATTCCTACTCCTCTGTTCTTTCAAATTGTGAATTATAAAGATTAGCATAGAATCCATTTTTCTTTAATAATTCTTCGTGATTTCCTTGTTCAATGATATTACCTTCACTCATAACAAGAATTAAATCAGCATTCTTAATAGTACTTAATCTATGAGCAATAATAAATGAAGTTCTTCCTTCTGTTAACTTATCCATTGCTTTTTGTACTAATTCTTCTGTACGTGTATCAACGTTTGATGTAGCTTCATCTAAGATAAGGAATGGTGCATCTTCAATCATACCTCTAGCAATTGTAAGTAATTGTTTTTGTCCTGAACTAATAGTATCATTATCTCCAATTACATAATCAAGTCCTCCAGGTAATGTTCTAACAAAATGATCTACCCCTACTACTCTTAATGCTTCCCAAATTTCTCTATCACTAACATCTTCTTTATTGAACTTAACATTATCTCTAATAGTACCTTCAAATAACCAAGTATCTTGTAATACCATTATAAATAATTCATGGATATTTTCTCTAGTTAATTCACTAGTAGGAACACCATCTATTAATATTTGACCATTATTTATTTCATAGAATTTCATAAGTAAATTAACCATAGTTGTTTTTCCTGCACCTGTTGGTCCAACAATAGCAATCTTTTGACCAGGTTTAACATTTACTGAGAAATCCTTAATAATCATTCTACCAGGATCATATCCAAATTTAACATTTTTAAATGAAATTTCACCCTTAACTTTAGAACGATTTAATCTTCTTGAAATATCTTTTTGATCACTCATTTCTTTTTCATCTAAGAATTCAAATACTCTTTCACTTGCAGCTGCTGTAGATTGTAAACTACCCATTGCTTGAGCAATTTGATTTAAAGGATTAGTAAATAATCTAACATAAATCATAAATGCAACAATAACACCAAATGAAATAATATCATTCATTGTAAGTAATGCTCCCACTACACAAACCATTACATAACCGAAGTTACCAGTAAATCCCATAATAGGATGCATTAATCCCGATAAGAATTGACTTTTTCTGTTAGAACTATAAAGTTTCAAGTTTAATTCATCAAATCTACTTAAAGCATCATCTTCTCCATTATATGCTTTAACTACATTATGACCTGAATAAATTTCTTCAATATAGCCATTGATATTACCTAATTCAATTTGTCTTTGAATAAAGTATTTTTGAGACTTATTAAGTATTAAAAACATTAATGATAATCCAATAATACTAGAAAGTATTGCTGTTAAAGCCAAAATCCAGTTAGTAATAAACATCATAAATATACATCCTAACCATAAAGTGCCAGATGTAACTATAGTAGCTAAACTATTATTAAAATTTTGAGCTATAGTATCAACATCATTAGTAACTCGAGACAATACATCACCATTTTCGTGAGAATCAAAATATTTTAGTGGTAATCTATTAATCTTTTTACTAATTCTATCTCTTAAACTTTTTGCAAATAAATTAGATACAGTTGTAGTAGAAATACCTTCTATAAAACTAAATAAAGCACTAAAAATATATAAACATCCCATTATAATAGCTAATCTCTTAACTTCATCCATATCAATAGTAGGTTTAACTAACCCATAAATAGATTTAGGTAAAGCTTCTAAATCAGTAAGTTCTTCTTCACTAGTTAATAATCTAATCATTTTAACTTGATCTTTAGAACTAATTAAAACATTATCATATTTAAAATCTTCAAATAAATATTCAAGCACTTTATCAGGTAAAGATAAAACTAATGCAAAACTTTCTTCTTCATTAGCTTCTTCTAAAGCACTTAAAATACCTCTAACATACACTTTTTCATCTTTTGATAATTTTACTTCATCTTCTAATTTATTTAATTTCTTTTCTATATCAATAGATGCAATATTTTCACTAATTTTAACTCCAATATCTTCTAAAACCTCAGTCTTAGGAATCAATCCATTTGATATAATATCAGCAAAATCACTTAATTTATTAGGAGTAATTAAAGCTAAAAGAGCACTAATCATTGCAAGTGTTAAAGCAAAGATCATTACTGCTTTCCAAGGACTAAGATTTTTAATTAATCTAATCATCGAACCTTTAAAGTCCTTAGATGCTTCATGTCCTCTAGGTCCACCAGGTCTAGGCATTGTCTAATTCCTCCTTTGATAATTGTGATAAGGCAATCTCCTTATAAACTTCACAATTCTTAAGAAGTTCTTTATGAGTACCCATACCAACACATTTTCCTTCATCTAAAACTATTATTTTATCTGCATTAATAATAGTTCCAATTCTTTGAGCAACTATCATACAAGTAGCATCTTTTGTATATTTCTTTAATTCCTTTCTTAAAACACTATCAGTCTTATAATCAAGTGCAGAGAAACTATCATCAAATATATAAATTTCTGGCTCTCTTGCAATAGCTCTAGCAATAGCAAGTCTTTGTTTTTGACCACCACTTACATTAGTACCTCCACGAGCAATATGAGCATCATACGTATTTTCCATTTTAGATACAAACTCTTCTCCTTGAGCAATGCTAACAGCTTTTTTAATTTTATCTAAAGAAATAGCTTCTTTACCATTATCACCATAACTAACATTAGATGAAACAGTACCAGTAAACATCACCGCTCTTTGAGGAACATATCCAAGTTTATTATGTAAATCTTTCAACTTATAATCTTTTACATTAATTCCATCGACTAATACTGATCCAAGTGATGCATCATAAAATCTAGGAACTAAATTAATTAAAGTAGATTTACCACTACCAGTAGATCCAATAAATGCAATAGTTTCACCCTTATTAACTTTAAATGAAATATTTTCTAATATATATTCATCAGCATCAGGATATTTAAATGAAACATCCTTAAATTCAACTGTCCCCACTTCATCACATTTACCATTAAATTCTCCATCAATAACACTAATTTCTTCATCTAAAACAGCATTAATACGTTTAGCAGATATTTGTGCACGTGGAATCATCATAAATATCATAGATAACATCAAAAATGACATAATTACATGCATTCCATAACTTGAAAATACCACCATATTACTAAATAAAGTAAGTTTATCACTAAATCCTGCTTTATTAATTAATATCGCTCCAATAGTATAAATACCAAGAGTTAAACCATGATTAACCAAATTCATAGTTGGATTCATAATTTCAAAACATCTTTGGTTAAATAATTGAGTCTTAGTTAATTCTTCATTAACTTCATTAAACTTATTAGTTTGATACTTTTCTGCATTAAATGCTCTAATTACACGAATACCACTTAAATTTTCTCTAGTAACACCATTAATCTTATCAATTAACTTTTGTACAAGTTCAAATCTAGGTAATACAATAGCCATTAATGTACCTACAACTAATAAAAGTATAGAAACACATACTGCTACAAGAATAGACCATTCAAATCCTTTATCTAAAATCTTAAATATAGCAGATGCTGCCATTATAGGAGCTTTTACCATAGCTTGTAAACCAAAACCAATAACCATTTCTATTTGAGTAACATCATTAGTAGTTCTAGTAATTAAACTACTAGTAGAAAACTTATTAATTTCAGTAAGCCCCATCTTCTCAACTTTTTCAAATATTCTTCTTCTAATATTCATAGAAAAACCAGAAGAAACTCTAGCAGCAAAGAAACCAACAGTAATAGAACAAATTAAACTAATTAAAGCACAGCCTATCATTAATGCACCTTGTTCTAAAATATCAATCATCTTGCTACCATCAGTTTGTACAAGTCTTGTAATTGCACTCATATAATCAGGAATCTTTAATTCAAATTGAACATGAAATGCTACTAAACAAATACAAATTATCGCATAAATAACTTCTTTTTTATGCATTTTCTTTAATAACTTAATCATTATAATTCCTTTCTAATTAATAATTTATTTATTAATATTAAAAACCTCTCACACTGCATAAAAGTATGCTACTACATTATATAAAATTACATTTTTTTAGTCAATAAAAAAGACCTTAAAAAAAGTCTTAAATTAAATCAATTTCAAGTATATCATCAAAAGAAATATTAAGTTTCAAACAAACCAGCTTTTCATTATAACTATCGATCTTTTTAATCTCTACTTCTTCAGTAATATATTCTCCACCACTCTTAAATTTATCTTTAACAAAATAAGTAATTTTTACTCGTTTTATTCCCTTATTTTTAATTTCATTTAACCTATTATTTATAATTTCAATTTTACCATCACTTAATTCATGTTTTTCACTCGTGATACGTGATGTTTCCCTAATTGCTTCATCATAACCTGTCAAAGCTGAAAAAGGAGCAAATTGAGCCGCTCTATTAGTTATAGACATAGGTATATGTCTTGACTCAGGTCTTTTTAAATTAATAATGTCATCATACTTACTCATGCCTTATGTCCTCCTATTTGATTATTTCTTTCTATAGTAGTGCCACCTTCTTCTAAATTCATTCCTTTCAAAATAGCATTCTTCCCATATTTATTCTTTAAATTGATCATTACCAGTTGAAGTTTTTCTTCTTCTTTTTGATTAGTAACCTTATCTTCAAATAATTCTTCATCATCCATATTAAATAGATCAACTTGTTTAATTATTCTTGTATTTGTAGCTTTATCTTTATCAACTACATTTAAAAAAGCCATATTAATTCTTCTAACTAACAATCTCTTATCAACTATTCTTTCAAATAACTCTAAAGTCTTACTACATAAAACTTCGCTAGAAGAAGTCTGATAATCAATACTTATTGTCCCATGACTATGTTTAGGTACACATCTACCATAAAAATCAATTGTAACTTCACCATCATAAATTTCAAGTATCTTAGGATTTTCTAAATTCTCAATATCATATCCAATTGTAAGAACGATCTTATCACAAACTTTTTTCTTTCTAACTAAATCTAAAACTAATAAATCTATCATTTCTTTTACAATTAACTTTGTCTTTTCATAATCATACGGACAATGTAATACTTGACCAGTACCCAAACTATTAACATTAGGTTTATAATTCTTAACATCTTTCATTGTAACTGGTTCAATCCCCCAAGCATGATCTATCAAAAGTTCTGCATTTACTCCAAATAACTTAAATAATAAATTCTCATTTTCTATAGAGCATCTTGCAATATCACCCATAGTCTTAATATTATATTTTTCTAATTTTTTAGCATATCCTTTTCCTACTCTCCAAAAATCAGTTAAAGGTTTATGTTCCCATAAAAGTCTCTTATAACTTTCTTCATCTAAAGAAGCAACTCTAACCCCATATTCATCTGCATCTACATGTTTTGCAACTATATCCATTGCAACCTTACAAAGATACATATTAGTACCAATACCCGCTGTTGCAATAATTCCAGTAGTCTCATATACATCTCTAATCATTTTAGTAACTAATTCACTAGGACTCATCTTATAAATACCTAAATAATTAGTAATATCAATAAATACTTCATCTATAGAATAAACATATATATCTTCACTAGAAACATATTTTAAATAAACATTATAAATCTTTGAACTATAATCTATATATAATTTCATTTGAGGAGGAGCAACTATATAATCAACTTCTAAATACTTATTATTTTTAAGTTCTTCTCCATTATAACTTTTACCTCTAAATTTACCATTAATTTTTCTTTTTCTTTCAGCATTAACTTGTTTAAGTTTTTGTACTACTTCAAACAATCTCGCTCTACCAGGTAAGCCAAAACTTTTTAATGATGGCGATACTGCTAAACAAATAGTTTTTTCAGTACGAGATGAATCTGCAACAACTAAATTAGTAGTCATAGGATCTAAATTTCTTTCTCTACACTCTAC
Source organism: Bacilli bacterium (assembly GCA_016293205.1). GTDB lineage: Bacteria > Bacillota_I > Bacilli_A > RF39 > UBA660 > JAEDES01. Next base: position 7,097 of record JAEDES010000024.1, on the reverse strand, counting down.
AGATGCATAAAAACTTTTTAAATCAATACACATATATACCCTATTCATTCATTATCACCAAAACAATTATAACACGAACATTTGTTTTTAAAAAGAACAAAATAAAAAAGATGTCATCAAGACATCTTTACATAATTATATTAATAAATTGAAAAGAAGTAATTACTGAGAATAACAAAATAACTAATATTTTAATTACCCCAACCATTAATTCACCTTTATCAAATTCATAGTCACTCTTTTCACATTCTTTTAAGTATTTATCAAATCCTTTAGTAAGAATATATTTTAAAGAAACAATTATATAAATTAATGCTAAACCTAAAGCAATAATTATAATACTTGTCATTGGTTGGAAAGAATTAATTAATCCTACAAACCATACTAATAACCAACTAAAATCCCAAATAGCAAATACAAATATTGCTGCAAATACTAATATAGCAACCCATATAGAACAACATAAAATAAATAATCCTAAATCATGAGTTTTCTTTCTCTTACGACCATCAAGTTTTGTAACAAAGAAATTAATTGTAAACCAAACTTGATAAATAAATAATGCAGCTAATACAAATATTTGAAAACTACTAACATGTCCTAAGAAATTCATAGAAACATCCCAAATAGATGCAAATAAACTTTCATCTGCAAAATGTGTTCCATTAACAACTAACCCTTCTCTAAAAAATTGAGTAAACATAGTCATCATTGTCAATATAGGAACTAAACTAATACCAAATGAAACTTTATCAAATATATTAACTCTATTTTTAAATAAATTATTTACTTTCATTCTCTTTTTCATTTCAATACACCTCTCTACTCTAAAATCATTATATCTTAACCAACAAAAAAATACAATACTAAACGCTCTCAGAAAAACAAAAAACATACCGAAGTATGTTAATTCAATAATGGTAACCTGTACGGGTTTCGAACCCGCGAATACTGCCTTGAGAGGGCAGCGTGTTAAACCACTTCACCAACAGGTCATAAAGATAATGTTCACCACGAACACTATCATTTTAACACTAACAAATATATTTTACAATAAAAATAAACAATTATTTTTTTAAAACTTTTCCCCTCATACTATTACAAATATCAATAGTTTTTTGATCTTTAACCCCATCATAATATTTATCTAATACTTTAGAAAAAACATTATCACTATCTTCACTAATATAATCAAATAAAGTCATAGAAGAATTTAATTTTAATGAATCAACCATTCCAAATACCATAACTGGAATATTTGTTTCAAGTTTTAAAAGTTCCAAAGATATTTCTCTTAATCTATTACCAAGTACTTCATCATTTAAATATTCATTAGCTTCTTCTAAATCTTTTATCGCATAATATTGTGCTGTAGAACTATATCCTAAACCTGTAATTTGAGGAAATATATACCACATCCAATGACTAACTTTCATTCCATTTTTTATCTCACTTAAAGCTCTAGGATATCCTTCTTCTTGTGCTTCATAAAATCTATTTAACTCACTCATAACATCACCTAATTATACATAATATTAATATCTACATCACCATTAATACCTGAAACCCTACCATTACTACACATTTGCCAAACTTTATATTCTCCTTGATAATTTGTTTTAGTAGTATAATGTGCAAGCCATACTGGATATTTATGATCAAACCAAACATTTTCTAAATAATATTTACTGCTATATAGCATTCCATCATATCCTGCTTTTTCCATCTCATTTAAATATGTTTTAGCTATTTCTGTAATATTATAAAAACTTAAATTAAATTCTTGATAAAAACTCCAATTTTCCCAATCAAATACAACAGGTAAATCAATCTTATAAGGTTTTAATTGCTCTATAATCCATTTAGCTTCTTTTTTAGCATTAACTTTACTATTAGCATAAGAATAAAAGTATATTCCAACAGGGATTCCAACTTCTTTAAATCCCTTTATATTTCTTTCAAATTTAGGATCTATATAATATTCTCCATCTACTCCTCTTTGACTTCCTACCCTAATAAAAACAAATTCAACTCCCGCATCTTTAACTTTTTGAAAATCTATATCTCCTTGCCAACGAGAAACATCTAATCCAATACTAGTTTTAAATGTTTTATGTTCACTAACAACATCACTAAAATTAATATAATTACTACTGCTTCCTCCATCACTACTGCCACCAGAACTAGGAGCTTTAACATTTAAAGTAAAATCAGTTCTAGATACATTACCACTAGAATCAGTACCTAAAAAAGCAACAGGATAACTGCCAACAACATTATAATCATAATGACCAATTATCTCACATTTAGGATTATTATCATAATTATCCCCACAAAATAACTTTTCTGCTAAATTACCATCATATCCTTTAGTAACACTAAAACTCTTTGAAGAAAAGATTAAAGGAGCAATCTTATCTACTACATCTATTTCAAAAGTATAACTAACTTTAATATCATCATCATTTACATAATCAAATGTTACTGCTTGTTTACCAACTTTCTTAGTATTAATAGAAAAATCTTTAATAAGTTCACCATTTATAGATTTAATTAAACTAGATAATTTTACATCACTAAAAACATCAACTTCTAAATTATCATTTAATTCAACAATTATTTCAGCATTAGCAATTCTCCATTGTTGATATGCTCTATATCCTAATAAAGAACCTACTCCTACAAAAATAATTAATAATACAATAATACTTATTATACCAATTTTATTTTTCATATAATCACCATTCTTATTATAACAAAAAAAACTCATAAAAATGAGTTTTATTTTTCTCTTATTAAAGAAATTGAGATTACACTGTCAATATTTAATAAAGTATATTCATTATCAAATACATCTGGTCTATTAATTTTACTCCATTAGACATACCAGCCCACTTTTAGTAAAACTAATACTATAACCTTTTATTTACTTCATTAACTTCTTAAATCCTTCAATTAAACTATCTACATAAGCACATCCCATAAAACATACTACAGAATCTTTTTCATCACTTAATTTAGAAATTGTTTCATCACTAATAATATCTCCATTATTAAGTTTATCTATAATAATATGAGATGTTACTCCAGGATAATCTTCTTGTCTTTCTCTATTGCAATCAATTTCAGTTAAATAAGTCATATCAGCAACATTAAAGGCATCAATAAATTCTTCTGTAAAATCTTTAGTACGAGAATAAGTATTAGGTTTAAATACAACAACTAATCTTCTATTAGGATATTTTTGTCTAACTGCATTTAAAGTAACTTTAATTTCAGTAGGATGATGTGCATAATCATCTATAATAACTGCATTTCCTACTTTTTCTTCTGCGAATCTTCTTTTAGCATTTTTAAATGTCTTTAACAATTTCGCAATAACATCAGCACCTAAACCAATTTCTTTAACTACAGTAATTGCAGCCGCTGCATTCATAACCATATGTTCTCCATATAATGGTAAATCAAAATGTCCAAATAATTCACCTTCTATATATAAATCAAATACAGATCCACTCTCTAATAATTGCATATTTTTAATAACTACATCATTAGACTCATCAAATCCATAAAATTTAACTGGAGTTTTATAATTAATCTTTCTAACTTGCTCATTATCTCCATTTGCAACAACTAGCTTTTTAGTTTGATTTGCAAATATCTCAAATGTATCACGAATATCATCTATATCTTTATAACATTCTAGATGTTCTGCTTCAATATTTGTAATAATCGAATAAGCAGGATGATAATATTTAAAATGTCTATTAAATTCATCACTTTCTACTACAAAATATTTATTATCTAAAGATGCATAACCATCTCCTGCACCAATAAAGTAATTACATCCTAAAGTATTTTCTAATAAATGTCTTAACATAGAAGATGTAGTTGTTTTACCATGAGTACCAGAAACACCAATAGATTCAAACATATTAATTACATCACCCATAATTTCAGCGTACTTCTTAACAGTAAGACCCATTTCACGCACTCTTCTCATTTCAGGATGATCTTCACTAAAAGCAACACTATAAGTAACTATAGTATCTTTATCAATTTCATGATCATGTTCATAATATATTGGAATATTTCTTTCTTCTAATCCCACTTGAGTAAATTTATGTCCTCTAGCATCATCATATCCACTAACTTCATTCCCAATATCACTAAGAATTTGTGCTAAAGTTGACATTCCTGTACCTTTAATACCTATACAATAATATTTCATTTATCCACTTCCTCACCAATATAAAATAAGTATACCTTAACATAGCTTTTATGTAAATAAATACAAAATAACTTTACACTTTCATTTTATAAAATATATGCTATAATATATTCCTACACAAAAAGGAGAAAAAATATGCAAAAATATATAATATTAGGTCATGAAAATCCAGATGTTGATAGTATAGTTAGTGGTTATATATACCAAAACTATTTAAATAGAAGAAATATCGATGCAGAATTTGTAATACCTGATGAAAAAATCGATGAAGATACATTAGAAATTTGTAGAAGATTTAATCTTGAACCTACAGATTTTCAAAAACCATTAGAATTTGATGAAAAAACTAAATTTATTTTAGTAGACCATCACAATAGAAAAAACATTGGAGAAGTATCATTAATAATAGATCATCACTTAGATGAACATGAACCAGATACAGATAATTGTATTAATGAGCCATCATCTTCTACATCATGTTTAATAGTACAAAGAAATGAACCTTTCTACTCTATTCATGAAATAGAATTAGCATGTATGGCTGCAATGGTAGACACAGCATCATTTCACAGCACAAAAGGAAATCCATGGGATTTAGAATGGATTCAACAAATGGTAGAAGAAAAACATTTAGATTATGATAAATTATATGAAGCTGGTCTAACTGTAAATGATATATCTAATCCAGAAGAAGTAATGTTCCACGGACTAAAAAACCACGATATTCACGGACACCAAGTACAATCAAGTACAGTACATGTAAATGGAATGAAAAATAATTGGAAGAAATTAAATAAAATAATAAATCTATTACAAGATTATGTAACTGAATCTAATTTAGATTACTTCTTATTTATAATTCATGATATGGAAAACTTTGAATCATGGGCATACTTATTAGATAAAAATGGATATAAAAGAAAAAAATATGATGAATACTCATCACGAGGAACAACAATAATACCTGAATTAGAAGAACAACTAAGTTATACACCAAAACAAAAAATAAAGACAGAGAACTAATCTCTGTCTTTTATTCTTTCTAAATAATCCCTTTTGGAATAAACACATCCACAATAATCTTGTCTATATAAATCAAATTCTTTAGATAATTCAATACTGCGTTTATATCCATTTTTCTTCTTAAAATCAGAATATAAATAAGTACATTTATATTTATTGTTAAGAGATTCTCCAATTTCATTTAACCAATCAGTCTTTTTATAAGGACTAAGTGTTAAAGAAGTAGCGAAATAATCAAAACCTAATTCATCTGCAACTTTAGCAGTTTCTTCAAGTCTTAATGAATAACATTTATAACATCTTTCACTTCTTTCAGGTAAATCTTCCATTCCTTTAGCCATATCAAAAAACTCTTTAGGATCATATCTACCTTCTATAAGTTTAACTGGGTATTTTGTTTCTAATAATGATATCAATTTATTAACTTCATCAATTCTCTTCTTATACTCAATTTCATCAGTAATATTTGGATTATAATATAAAATACTAATTTCAAAATGATTACCAAGTCTTTCTAAACAAGTAGATGAACAAGGACCACAACAAACATGAAGTAATAATTTAGTACCCGGAACACATTTTTTAATTTGATCTTCCATCATTAAATCATAATTCATAATACCCACTTCCTTTCTGCTACATTTTAACATAAAAGTAATAAATAAACAATAATTATCATATAAAGTACTATGAATAAATTAATAAATTGTTTTTTAACAACTCTATTAGCAGGTTTATCTACATCTCTAGGAATAATACCATGCTTATTAAAAAATAAAAAAGAGAAAATCATCTCTTCCTCTTTAATGTTTTCATCCGGTGTAATGATCACTCTATCAATATTTTCTTTAATTCCAGAATCATTCAAATTATTAACTCAAACATTTACTAAAAATCAAGCAATTTTAGTAACACTTTTTCTATTCTCAACAGGAGTATTTATCTTTAAAATAATAAATAAAAACTCAAAAGAAAAAGCGAATTCACCATTATATAACTTAGGAATATTATCCTTATTTACAATTCTAATTCATAACATTCCTGAAGGAATGGCAACATTTATTTCTAACACATCAAACCCTACCTTAGGAATCAAATTAGCTATAGCAATAGCACTACATAATATACCTGAAGGAATTGCTATTGCAATACCAATTTATTATGCAACAAAAGACCTAAAAAAAGCATCAATCTATACAATAATATCTGGATTATCAGAATTCATTGGAGCGTTAATAACATATATGTTTTTAAAAGACTATATAACACCATTACTTCAAAGTATCACTCTTGCAATTACTGCAGGAATAATGATAAGTATCTCCATTTCAGAATATATACCACACTCAAAAACATATAACGAAAAAAATAATGTATATTTCTTTATAGGATCAATCATAATGATTTTAACAGAAATATTTATGTAAAAGAAAAGAAGAGCATGCCTGCTCTCCTCGTCGCGTAAATATAAAAATCTTTCTTCAAATATTTTTTGCATATATTTTTGTTTCTTCTTTTGTACTTTCGTACATAAACACATATTTTTGACTATTTTTCGTTTTAATTAATTTTTTAAATTTTTATTATTTATTACATTTCTTTTTAAGTTTTATTTAAATTTTAAAAATTCATAATATCTGACAATATTTTTGTTTTAGTATTTACAATATAAAGAATTCTAAACTGCGATATCTACTCCAGCCATCCCGTCATATGCATCTAGTCCTACTGAACCAAATTGGAAAACATTACCAAATCCATTAATATGAAAATTGTAATTTCTAGACTCATTTAAAGTGATTGCTTTCGTCGCATGTTGATAACTACCAAACACAGTACCACC
>JAEDES010000047.1 GCA_016293205.1 Bacilli bacterium | reverse complement strand
TTATCTAACTTTTTTACTAAAGGAATAACTACACAATGTATATGAGGTGTTTTTTCATCCATATGAAGTGTAGCATGTAATACTTGTTCTTTCTTATATCCTAAATCTTGATATACGAATTCCATACAAGTATCAGCCCATTTCTTTATATCTTTATTTTTAAGACCTTTAAAGAAGCCTGGAGAAGCTGTGAATATCATTTCATCAGCTACTACATTCTTACTTCTATCTAACATTTGAGAATAAGTTCTTTTTCTATCTTCTCTTTCAGTTTTCATTCTTTCATCATGTTCTAATTTATATTCTTTTGTTATTTCATGAAATCCTTTTACATATTTTGAATCTAAAGGAACAAGTTCAATATTATTTTTAGTTAATTCTAGTTTTATATCTGGATTAGAATTATATGCTTTCTTTTCTCTTTTATTATGAGAACCTATTTGAGCCAAATCATTTAATGTATAAATAGGTTCACTTCTAAATATTGCATAGTTCATATTTATACCTCAAACTTAATAGCATTGTTAATAACATCAGATATATTAACTTTATCTAAATTATTAATAGCTTCTCTCTTATTAGCTTCTGTAGTAGATATATAATATTTTCTAGTAATAGATGGATCTGAATGTCCCATTAATTCTGATACCTCATTCATTAAAGTTCCATTATTAGTTAATCTAGTAGCATATGTTCCTCTTAAATCATAGAATCTAGCATTTATATTTAATTCATTCTTAATAATCTTATATGGATATTTTGTAATATCTGTACCTACATAAGTTCCATCATCTTGAGTAAATATAAAGTTTACTCTTTCTTCATTGTTATTGTTAATAACTATCCTTTTATCAACACTATCATCTTCTAAATGATAATACTTATATTGTGTTCCAAATATTTCTTTTAAATAATCTTGTCTATTCTTATAGTTTATTAATGCTTGTTTTAATGTATTCCCTATATAAATAGTTCTTGTTCCTGAATTAGTTTTAGTTGGTCCTAAATACCATCTTCCTTTATAGTCTTTAGGTCTATCATAAACACTGTGTTTAATATTTATAATTCCTTTATCTAAATCTATATCTTCCCAAGTTAGAGCAAATACTTCTCCAGTTCTTAATCCTGTATAACAAGATGTTAAGAATGAACATATAAATGTGGCATTATCTTTAAATCTTTCTAGGATAATATCTATTTCTTCTTTAGAATAAAGATGTTTAACATCTTCTGAATATTTATTAACTTTTGGAAGTCTTAATGTTAATGCTGGATTATATTTTATAAATCCATATAGATTACATGCATCTCTAAATGATCCCTTAACTACTTTTAATATATTTTTATAGTATGATTTAGAATGATTAAATTCATTTACTACATCAGTTATATAACTATTTAAAGATACACTTGTTATAGTGGATAATTTAAACTTACCTATTTTAGGTTTTATATACTTATTAATTAATAATGTATAAGTTTGAATAGTATTATATCTTAAATTATTCTTACAATAATTCTCTAACCAATAATCTAAATAATCACTATATGATAAGTCACAAGACTTAAATGGTATTCCTGCATTAAGATATTCATTATATGCTTGTACACCAGCTTCTTGTGCTTCTGGTTTAGTTCTATAACCTGATTTACTTAACCATTGTCTTTTACCATCTACAGGTGCTATTTCTACCCTATATTCATAATAATTTCCTCTTTTTCTTATATTTATCTTACTCAATGACAACACCTTCTAACTTTTTAATATTGTCTAGATCAGATAAATCATTACCTTCATTTACTATTAAGAATTTTTCTAATGAACTTTTTAATACTTTCATACTTCCTAATTTAATTGCTGGTAAATATCCTTTATAAATTAATTGATAAATATAATTAGGACTGGAATGTAATATTTTAGCAACCTCTTGAACTGTATATACTAACTTATCATTCATTAGAATCACCTCTAAACTCTTTAAAGATTTCTTCTAACTCTTGATATTGTTTTAATTCTTCTGGATTACTTAAATCCCATGGCTCTGCTTCAACTTCCTTATGTAACCAATCAGGTGTATTATCTTTTATATTATTTTTATAATTATTATATTTATTATTATATCCGTTTGAATAACCACCATTATATTGGTTATCTATCTTACTACCATTAGGTTTAATATCCCATAAATCCTCGGTTAAATAAATGGTCCTATTAGATTTACCATGTGTTTCATTAGTATATACACATTTTATAAATCCATATCTTCTTAAATTTGTAATATGTTGTGATACTGAATCTTCTTTAATACCATACATATCAGCTAATGCTTTGTTAGTTACCCAACTAAATCCCTCCTTCTTACATAAATATACTAATCGCTCTGCAATTAGTTTGTCCTCAGGAGATAACTCTTTTGTTTTGTATATCTCCTTTGGCATAATTGCGAATATTGTTAAATATTCATCACTCATCTTAATTCCTCGCTTTCCTTATTTGTTTGGAACTAAGGGGCCCCTGAGTTCTTAATAACATTATCTAAGAAATCGGTCCTTCAAACCATGCGAAAAAACTCTATAGTTTTTCCTATAGAGTTCTATATTTACTCCGAATTTTCTCCGGATTTTTTTATCCCGAAATAGTAATAATATTACTATCTATAATCTTTTTAAACTCAGTTACTAATTGTGAGTCTATATGCATATCTTCCATCATACCTAATTGTAGAGCCATTTTTATATATGCACTCTTTTTGGATTGATAATACTTATCTTTATGAATACACATTTCATCATACAATGATTCATCTACATATTCTTTTGGTTTATCATATTCAAAATTCTTAATAATAAATTTTTCAGCTTCATCTAAATTTTCAAAAGCATCTTTTACTCTTGTTAATAATGCTTCGCATAATAACACAGAATTTCTATAATCTTTTTTAGTAAACATTTTGAATGACATATCATTCTTTAATTCTTGTTCATAAGAATTAAAACTTTTTAAAACTAAATTTGGATCTTCTACTATCTTAAATTCTAAATTTTCATCAATAGAATATTTCAAAAATTCCTGATATGCTACTTGATAAAAATAATTATCTTCCAATTGTAAAAATATATCATGAATATCCTTCATAGCTTCCTTATGATTATAATCTTTAATCAATTCACTAGATAATGGTCTTTGTATTTCTAACAAAGATACATCTGTTTTATTGTCCTTATTTAATTGAACCATTCAAACCCTCCCAACAAAAAAAGAGAGCGAAAGACACTTATGTCTAACACTCTCTTAAAAGTAAATTTAAATATAAGTCATTTGATTTCCATTTCATAGAATCGCCTCACAATTAAATTTATTGTTTTATATATTATACTTTTAAAAAGAAAAAATCAAGAGTTTTCTTGATTTTAATTAAAATGTGAATAAATACGAGCTAATCGATAAATTGTAATTTAGCGAATAGTAACTTAATTTTCTTTTTTATTAAAC
>JAEDES010000046.1 GCA_016293205.1 Bacilli bacterium | reverse complement strand
ATTGCCAAAGAAAATAATGTAACAGTAAATGAACTTAAAGAAAAAAATAATCTTACAACTAATCTTTTATCAATAGGACAAACGATAATTATTCCAACAAAAAAAGAAGCCTAAGCTTCTTTTTTTAATTAGATTTTCTTAAAGCATAGATTCCTAATCCAACACCTGCAACTACTACTAATAGTAATACAGTTACAGCGATATCATCAGCAATACTATCGTCTTTTGCTGGTTCTTTAACTAAAACAGATTCATCAACATAATCCATAACATCATATCTTTCTTCTGCTTTATATTCTTCCTTAATCTTATCTAGAATTTCTTTTCCGATTGATTCATCAAATCCATTCCAACTTTGGTTTCCCACAATGATATAAGGAACACCACTAACAGTTTCTCCACGAGCTTTAGCAACAGCATTCATTAAATTAGCATTCTTTTCATCATACCAAGTTTCATACTCATGAAGTTCATACATATCATCATATTTATCGTCTAATTCATCAAACCATTCAAGTCCTGCAGCACAGAATCCACAGCCTTCACCTTTGAAGAAATAAACATTAACTTCTTTCTTATCACCTTCATCAGCGTAAACACCGAATGGTACCATTAGTAATGCTAAAACTAATACTAAAAATAATTTCATCTTCTTCATAATCTAACCTCCTAAAATAATAATAACATAAAATCAAACTTTGTAAAATAAAACAACTATAAAAATCTAATTATTTCATCATTTATTCACAAATTACTTTTCTTTTTCTTCTAATTTTTTAATTTTTTCTAATGCTTCGTCCATAGGAATATATAATTTACATTTACAAATACCATCTTTTATAAATTCATCACAAGGGCAAAGAGTAGTATCATCTTCATTAACTCTACATGGACAATGACCATTTTTTCTTTGTAATCCTTCCATAATAACATTAACATATTTTTTATCTGGGTTTATTCTATAATTTTTCATAATTCCTCCTATACAATATCACAATCAAATTTTGGAATAAAACTTTCATCAGCAGTTCCACCCATTTGTACAAAAGCGTTATCAACGCCTAAGTCACAAGCATAGTGTATCACCATATTATATTCATCATCAGTAATTTCGCGATTTAAATTATCATACTGAAAACTTACATTACAAGGAGTAAACTGGTTCATTAAACTAATCCAAATCTTATCTCCATAAGTATTATATAAATATTCAACTAACTTACAAGCATCATCAGCATGACCAGGTAAAATTAAAATGCGAACAATTAATCCTTTAGTAATTAAATCATCTTTAAACTTACACTCTCCAACTTGATGAAACATCTCATCTATAGCTTGAGTTGCATATTTAAAATAATCTTTACAATTAGAATACTTTTCTCCTAATTCATTATCATAATATTTTAAATCAGCAAGATATATATCAACTAATCCATCCATCAATTTAATTGTATCTACATTTTCATAACTACTAGTATTATAAACAACAGGTATTTTTAATTCTTTATCTTTTAATTTTTTTAATTCTTTAGCAATTTGTGGAACATAGTGTGTCGGAGTAACAAGATTTATGTTGTGCGCACCTCTAGATTGTAATTCTAAACATATTTCTCTAAATCTCTTACCAGTAACTTCTTTTCCATATCCCAAAGTACTTATTCTTTTATTCTGACAGAAAATACATTTTAAGTTACAATGAGAAAAGAAAATCGTACCACTACCTTTATCACCAGAAATAACAGGCTCTTCCCATTCGTGTAAACTATAATAAGCAATCTTCATTTTCTTGCCAGCTCCACAAACTCCAACTTTTTCTAATCGATTAACTCCACAATTACGAGGACATAATCTACATTCTTTTAATAATTCATCCATAATAAAACCTCAATCATATTTTATCACAAATTAGTATAAAACAAAAGAAGACTAAATAACTAGTCTTCTTCTTAATTCTTCTTTTTCCTCATCACTTAAGAATGCTGCATCAATAGCATTTAAATTAAATTTCAAGAAATCTTCATCATCAAAATTAAAAGTATCATGAAGAATCTTATATTCATTACTTAAATTAGTATTTGAAACAGTTCTATTATCAGTACTAATAGTAACTAAAAGACCATTATCAACTAACTCCTTAATAGAATGTTCCTTCATACTATTAAAAGTTTTTGTATCAATATTACTAGTAGGACAAACCTCTAAATAAATATTATTATCTCTAATTAATTTTATTACTTCTTCATCTTCAACACATCTTACACCATGACCAATTCTTTTAGTACCAAATTTAATAGCACTCATTAAACTACTTGGACCATCTGCTTCTCCAGCATGAATTGTAAATGGAATATTTTCTTTCTTAGCAATTTTAAATAATTCTTCAAAATCTTTAGTTGGAAATTGAGCTTCACTTCCTGCCAAGTCAATTGCGCAACATCCATTACCTAAATATTTTTTTGCAAGATTAATTATTTTTAAATTATCTTCAAATGAAAAATGTCTCATCATACAAAATATTAAGTTGACTTTTAAGTCTTTAACTCTACTAAAACCAATTCTTATAGCAGTAATAACACGATCAACAGAAATATATTTATTATGAAATAAAGGACAAAATCTAACTTCAGCATAAATAACGCCATCATTTACTAAATCTTTTCCTAGTAAGTAACAAAATTCAATAATATTATCATAGTCTTGTAATAATTCAACAGGTAAATCAAATCTTTTTAAATAATCTGCAAGACTTGTACTATTTGATCCTATTAATTCATTTCTACAATCTCTTCCAAGTAATTTAGACGCATAATCAATACTAATTGAACCATCTAAATGCAAATGTAATTCTATCTTCTTCATAGTATCCCAACCTTATTTTTATTAACTAAATTATAACATACTTTATTTATAATTTGAAAAAATATGTTATAATTAAAATAGGTGATAATATGATAGTAGAAAACACAAGACAAGATCAAATAAAAAATGTAATCATAAAAGTAGCTAATGCAACATATGGTATAAGACCTGAACATATTAGAAAAGCAATTGAAAAATATATTTATGATGAAAGAGATATAGAGATAATTGAACAAGAATTATGGGCATACTCTAAGGAAATAGAGGAAGAAGCACATTTACGTGAACAAAGTGTAAATAAAGAACCAAAGAAAGATGTAAATGTAAATGAAAAACCATCAATTGAAACAACACCAGTTGACAAAGAAGCAACTGACAATTACACAAGTGAAGGACGTCAAGAAAATACAGAAAGAACTGTAAATTTACAAGAATCGACATCATATGACAGTCAAGATGAATTAGCTGCTATGTTTTCAGATGCTCCAGTTAAAAGAGAACCATCTAAAACCCATCAACAACAAGCAGAAAAGGGAAGAGTGCTTGTAAAAACTCCAGTGTCAAATAATAGAGGACAAGCAACATTCTTAAATTTATGTTTTATCTTTTCTACAATTGCAATTTTAGGAATGATTATTTCAACAGTAATCCTTCATGTACAAAAAATATTTAACTAAAAAAGAGACTTATGTTGAAGTTGTCAACAAAAAGTAGACACTCAAAAAATATCATTTAAAACCTAGTTGGGTTCTATACTCAACTGGGTTTTTATATTGCAATGCAAA
>JAEDES010000045.1 GCA_016293205.1 Bacilli bacterium | reverse complement strand
TATTAATTAATTTTTTAGAATAAACCTTCCCATTATCAACCCATTTATATAAAGTATAAAAGTTGGGGTCAAGATTTTTTTCACTATATTTTAAATAATACTTATTATTATGCAAAATATAATTATCTGGGTTAGCCAAATAATCATTTTGATTAAAAGCGGGATACCATTCAAAAATTATCCAATCGGCGCCATCTTCTGTTTGCCCATAGAAAAGATACCCTGCCTTTTGATTAGCAGTTACCTCACTAAAGCTATTATTTATTAAAATTGGTGAATCTTGAAATTTCGCCGCCAATCTAAAATCATATTTAACTTCTAAGACATAACCTTTACTTTCTTGCTTTAAAGCATCAATAGCAGTAATAACATAATAAAAAGTTTCATTAGTTGATAATGTCTTTAAACTAGTAGTTGTATTACCAAAAAATAATTGTCTTAAATAATTTTTATCATCTAAAATTTGAGGATAAAATCCAACGAAACCTGGAGTAGTTTCTTCAGCGGATTGATTTCCAGAAGGAATTAAAGAACTTGAAATTTTATAAAAACCATCTTCAAAAGTTACTGTTCCATTAGTTTGTTTTAAATAACCATCAGTATTAACAATTTGGCCATTTTTATAGTCATTTTTATCTTTTGTAGCATAAATTTTAAAACCAACTACTGGGACATCACTAATTACATTATCCGCGCGCAGGTCTTTTAATTGATAATCTTCACTTCCAAGAGTATTTTCAAGAAAATTAACATTACGTACAGTAGTAGAATTTATTGTTGGAATTGAAGTACCATTATTAAATATACTAGGTAAATTAGCACGAATAAAACCATTAGTACCAGGATAATCATCAAAACTTAAGCTTGGTTCAGCAGAATAAATATAAATACCAGTAGGACTTCCATCAGCTTTTTTTGTTCCATAAAGTGAATAAATTTCAAAACGAATTGATTCACCACTAGCTCCAAATAATAATGGCGCATTGATTTTATTAAGAATAAAAATAAAAGGATTTATCATATCAGGAGAACTGGTCTGAATAATTTCTCCGCTATATAAACCTTTTTTCCATTTAATTTTTACACCATCAAAATAAACACCACTTTCTGCCCAACTACTTGGCATTTTACATTGAACAGATAAGCTATTAGCAAAATTTAAAATACTATTATTTAAATTCCATTCTTTAGTATCAACATTATACTCCACATTCATTGGAGAACTATCACCGTAGTAATCTCCATTAGGAATAGAAAATACAATTTCAGAAAATTTAATTGGTAAATTACCTTTAAAAAGATAATTACCGTTTGAAGTTTCTTTTGTAGTTGTAGAAAGTGGAATATCATTATAAAAAACTTTACCAATAATTTGTAAAGAAACTAAACTTCCAGTAGAGATTTGTGCGGTGTTCCATTCATAAGAATTAGTAGTTAAATCAGTAGCAATAATATTATAATTTTTTATTGTATCTTCTTCTACTATTGCATAGCCAAGAGAATATTTAATAGTTAATAAATCGCTATTTAAACTGTTAGTTTTTAATTCAGACCAAGAAATTTTTGTTTTTTCTAAAAGAACAGAACTATCACTTTTAGGCTCTGAAATAAATTCAGGCGATATAAAATTAATTTTACATTCATCAGATTCTGTATAAGAAATTCCTGAAAAGTCATAAGCCCTAACTTTTATTGAATAAGATTGATTTGTTTTTAAATTTAAACCCGTAATAGGAATAACACCATCAGTAGCATCTTTTGAAAAAAAATACTCTTTATTGTTAAAAAATACAGAATATTTAGTTATACTATTATCTGTACCAAGATTAGGTTTAACCCAACTTATTGAAAAATTTGCATCTTCTAATGGTGAAAAACCAGGATTGGAAAGTGATTTTCCAACCCTGATATTTGTAGGTTTACCGTTTATTCCACGAACTTTTAAAGTGATAGAACTACTACCAGTGCGGCCGCTCGTATCATTTACTTGTATTTTATAAGTTGTACTAGAAGTAATAGTATCAGAGCAAGTATAAGTTCCACCACTATTTATAGATTCTGTTTTTAAAGGAGTTGTTCCTTTATATAATGTCCAAGAACTTAACGAGTTAGTGCCTTTAGTTATACTAAAAGAAAAATTAACTACTGACCCAGAAGTATAAATACTATTATTACTTGGAGAAGAAAAAGATACTGCTGGACTTTCTACTGGAGGAACATAGGCATCCCAGCTTGAGTTTCCAGACATTATAACTGTTCCACCGCTAGCATTCTGACCATTCCAAATCATTGCTTTTGAACTTCCATGGCCTGGGAAGTTTAAAAATTCCTGAATATAAAAAGTAAAATTCCCTGAACCCGAATTTTTTCCTACTGTTATATATACGGTACCAGTAGTTGAATAAGATCTAGAAGTCCCTGTTGCTGGCCCTAAATTTAATGTTAAATTTGAATTTGATTGATAAAAATTACCATTATATTTTACAAATAAATAGCGAGGTCCATTTCCAACTATAAAATTACCACCTGTTTCTGGCCCTATAGTAAAATTTATAGTCGCGTTTAATCTTATTATATCTTCATTATAACGTTCTGTTGTAAAAACTATACTAGTTATTTTAGTGGGATTTTTCGCACTACTTGCAGCGCTATAACATAAAAAATTACCAGAAATCGTTGCCATTCCCTTTTCCTCCTTTTAAATAACAAAATCAATACCTTTATCAAATCCTGTAGTACCTTCATACTTTTTGATTTGAACTATTATTTCATCACTTTGGGTAATAAAATTTAAATAATTTAAAGTATCAATTTCGTTATCTACTCTTAATTTTCCTTTTACTCCTAAATTAACTTTTTCATCACTATTTTTTTCAAAAGTAACTAATTCATTTCCAATATTAAGTATTCCCCCTTTATCAAAAATATCCCAATTAGACTCAGTTTTAAAAGATTCTTTCTCTAAGGTAGTAAAATCTTCTGTAGTATTATTATTATACTGAATAAAAGAAATTTTGCCATTTGATATTTTTATAAAAGGATTATAAGTATTTACTTCTACTTCTATTCCATTTTCATTTTTCTCTGTTATTTTTTCAAATTTACCAATATTTAAACCAGTACTATATAATCTATAATCTTCATCGTCTATTGCTTTAATATAGGGGAATCCGATATTCTGTTCATCCTGATAACCATAGTATTTATCAGCTTTTCCAGAAGGCTTATATTCTAATGAATTACGCCAACCACTAGCGTAATCACTATATACACTTAAACCACCCTCCCAAATTGAAAGACCATTTTTATCAATTTGAAGAATTTTGTCAGTTACTTCGGGGAATTTCTCTTTATTATTTCTATCATATGCTACATAAAATACACTTTTTGGAGATAAATTATCTTCTCCTACATTAAAGATATATTGTTCATATAATTTAGTTGTTTTGGTATAATTAGTATTATTTAAATTATTAAAAGTATCAATATTAATATGATAAGATTCTAATAATCTATTTAGTGAGAAACATTTCTTTTCTTTGCCTTGAGCATAATATCTATATAATTGATTTGAATTTATCGAGGTATCTCCATCATACGCTGTTTTATTTAAATCATTAAATCCTGTTAAAGTATAATAAGGTAAATTTAAAGAATTAAGTTGACCGAAAACATTAATTGAAGTTTCTATAATTTGAATTGTTTCTCTATTAATTTTAACCACTGAATTAGCGGTTAAAATAGTTGTTTGATTTTCCTTACTAACTTCTATCCCATTTACTGTTATTTTTAAAATTTCTTCGTTTAAATTAAGTTTCTCTATCAAGCTTTTTACAGTTTGAGTAGAAGACTTAATAAAATACCAATTACTATAAATTGTTTCTGTTTCATCTAATGTATAAGTCGCTTGATTATCATCAATCAAAATACCAGCAGTTTCTAACCAACCACTAAAAGTACTATCAGTCGCCTGAATAATACCGCTAAAAATACCTTTAGACGCATAAAGAGAACCATCTTGAGTTACAACGAAAGGAGC
>JAEDES010000044.1 GCA_016293205.1 Bacilli bacterium | reverse complement strand
TTGTAATTTAGTAGTAGATGGAAAATTTGGAAGTAAGACAGCATCATGCGTTAGAAAATATCAAAAAAATAATAATCTATCAGTCGATGGTGTTGTTGGTGAAAAAACATGTGCAAGTCTAAATCAAGTAGAAGAAGAAATAATTAATACAGTAAACAAAATATATTTAGTTAAAAGTAATGTTAATTTTAGAGAAGGACCAAGTACAAGTTATAAAAGTTATGGAATTTTAAAACAAAATACAGAAGTATTAGTATTAGAATATACAAATACAAATTGGTATAAAGTTTTATATGATGATAAAGTAGGATATATTTCAACTAAATATTTAACTGAAAAAGTATTAACACCACTAGCATCAAATGAATATATCGTTTTACCAACATCTGTAAATGTAAGAAAAGGTCCATCTACATCTTATGCAAAAATAACAACTGCAAATCGCGGAACAAAAGTACAAGTAACAGGGAAAAGTAATAACTGGTATAAAGTAACAGTAAATAATAAAAAGGGTTATATAAGAAGTGATTTAATAACAAAAGATTTAATTATAGTAGATATAAGTGATCAAATGTTATATTACTTTAAAAATGATGAAACTATTCTTGTAACATCAGTAGTAACAGGAATGAAAAATAGACATGAAACACCACTTGGAAACTATACATTATATACAGGTGACAAACAAACTAATAGATACCTAAGGGGTTATAATGATGATGGTTCAAAATATAATGCCTATGTAAACTATTGGATGCCATTTAATAGAGGGGTAGGATTCCATGATGCAACATGGAGATCATTAGGAGAATTTAATAAAAATACCTACGTTAATAATGGTTCACATGGATGTGTTAATATGAAAAAAGAAGATGCTAAAGTATTATTTACAAATACAACTACAAACACAGCTGTAACAGTAAGACAATAAAAGAGTTAGAACAATCTAACTCTTTTTTCTTTGTTATTTTAAAATACCATTGTATGTAAAATTCTATCAGTATTTTTAAAATTAACTTTTGCAATATCTTGAAGTTTTTCTTTGCCAAACTTTTCAACTACTTCTTCACCAATAGTATCTACATCTTTTCCAGCTCCTTTAGGAAGAGGTAGGTGAACTTCATCACAAATCTTATCAAACTCTTTTAAGAATAAATATCTACTAATAATAGAACCACATGCAACCGCTAAGTTTTTATCCTCAGCCTTAGTCATGAATGTAATATTTCTTTGTACAACATTAGTCCCACTTAAATACTCATAATATCTAGCTTCTCTTGCAAATTCATCAACTACTATATAATCAATTTCAGGTTTTTCTTCCTGCATTAGTTTATATAAAACATTATTATGAAGAATAGCTTTAATCTTATTCATATTAGTATCTTTAGTATATTTTTCATTATATTCTTTATTAGTTAAAATTGTACTTCTATACTTAATTCTCTTTGCAATTTGAGGAGCAATTTTTAATATTTTAGAATCATCAATCTTCTTTGAATCACCAACACCTAATTCTTCTAAGAAAGGAATATCTTCTTTTCTTACATAAGTAGCAGTAACAACTATTGGTCCGAAGTAATCTCCAGTACCAACTTCATCTGATCCTACTGAATTACAATAATAATATTTTTCACTAGCTTTTTTATTTTCTTCTTGTTTTTCTTTTGTATTTTCTAAAGCAACTCCCCACATAGCAGCATCAACATCAGCACTAGTTCCTTGGAACATCACTTTACCAGATTCATACATTGTAATTACAGTATCTTCTTCTTCAGCTTGGAATACAACATAAGGTATAACTTTATCTCTTCTTTTATCTTTATAATATTCAATCATTTTTTCTTTGATTTCATCATTTACTTTAATAACTACATTCACTAGTATCACCTCAAAAATATTATAGCATAATTTTAATAAATAGTTTATAATGAAAATATGGAGGGATAAAAAATGACAGCAATAGACATAGTAATAATATTACTATTAGTAATGTTCGGAGTAGTAGGTTGGAAACAAGGAATTATTAAAGAAGCAGTTCAATTAATTGGAATGATTGTTATCTTAGTAATTGCTTTTATGTTTAAGGGAGAACTTGGAAATATCTTTTGTAAGTGGTTACCATTCTTTAACTTTAGTGGTTCCCCATTAGAAGGAATGACAACACTTAATATACTTTTATACCAAGTATTGGGATTTGTAATTATATTTACAGTTTTATATGCTATTTATACAATCATATTAAAACTATCAGGAGTATTCCAAAAGATATTAGATTGGACACTTATCTTATTAATACCATCTAAAATTGGAGGATTAATAATTGGTCTACTAGAAGGGTATATTTTATTATTCGTATTATTATTAATAATTACAGGATTACCTGCAAGTTATACAAGTAATTTTATAAATAGTAATTTAGCTCAAACAATTGTGTATAATACACCAATCTTATCAAGTGCATCAAAAGATGTAACTAATTCAATGAAAGATATTTATGTATTAGTAGATGAAGTTGCTCAAAAGAAAATAACTACAAATGATGCAAACTTAAAAACAGTAGATATCATGTTAAAATATGATTTAGTAACACCTAAAACAGTAGAACAACTAGTTATTTTAGACAAACTAAAAGGAGTAAAGGGAATTGATGCTGTAATAGCAAAATATAAATAGGAGAATTTATGATTTATTTAAAACAAGAAAAAGAATTTGATGAACTAACTAAAGAAGGACTAGTTTTAGTAGATTTTTATGCTGATTGGTGTGGTCCATGCCAAATGTTATCACCAATATTAGAAGAACTTTCTAAGAAAAATGAAAATTTAAAAATTGTTAAAATTAATGTTGATGAATTTCAACAATTAGCAGTACAAAACAAAGTTTTATCAATACCAGCAATTAAAATCTATAAAGATGGAAAACTAGTTAATCAATCAGTTGGATATCAAGAATTAGAAGATTTAGAGGCTTTAATAAAATAAGTCTCTTTTTGTTTGTAAAAAATATGTGAAATAGGTTGATTTTTCTTGTATAAAAGGGTCTAAATTGCTATACTAATCATGTCGGGATGACAATTGCATAATAGGGAGGAATAAATCAGTATGAAATACGTATACTTATTTAGCGAAGGAAATGCTGAAATGAGAAACTTACTTGGAGGTAAAGGTGCTAACTTAGCAGAAATGACTAACATTGGTCTACCAGTACCACAAGGATTTACAATTACTACTGAAGCATGTACTCAATACTATGAAGATGGAAAAGAAATCAATGATGAAATCCAATCTCAAATTAATGAGTATATCACTAAAATGGAAGAAATCACTGGTAAAAAATTCGGTGATAAAGAAAATCCATTATTAGTATCAGTAAGATCAGGAGCTAGAGCTTCAATGCCTGGTATGATGGATACAATCCTTAACTTAGGTTTAAATGAAGAAGTAGTTGAAACTTTAGCAGAAAAATCTGGAAATCCAAGATGGGCTTATGACTGCTACAGAAGATTCATTCAAATGTATTCAGATGTAGTTATGGAAGTAGGAAAGAAATACTTTGAAGAGCTTATCGATAAGATGAAGGAAGAAAAAGGAGTTACTTTAGACGTTGAATTAACTGCTGATGACTTAAAAGAATTAGCAAATCAATTCAAAGCTGAATATAAAGCAAAAATTGGAAAAGACTTCCCAAGTGATCCAAAAGAACAATTAATGGGAGCTGTTAAAGCTGTATTCCGTTCATGGGATAACCCAAGAGCAAATGTATACAGAAGAGATAACGATATTCCATATTCTTGGGGAACTGCTGTAAACGTTCAATCAATGGCATTCGGTAACATGGGAGATGACTGTGGAACTGGTGTTGCATTTACACGTGATCCAGCAACTGGAGAAAAAGGTCTATTCGGAGAATTCTTAACAAATGCACAAGGTGAAGACGTTGTTGCAGGTGTTCGTACTCCAATGCATATTAATGAAATGGAAGAAAAATTCCCAGAAGCTTTCAAACAATTCAAAGAAGTATGCAAAACATTAGAAACTCATTATAGAGATATGCAAGATATGGAATTTACTGTTGAACATGGTAAATTATAT
>JAEDES010000043.1 GCA_016293205.1 Bacilli bacterium | reverse complement strand
TTAATTTTTTTTGGCGCTTAGCTTCAAATTTCCAATAACCATGATTACGATTTCGGTGTGCTTTTTGCAACTTGTTTTGTTGGTTTTTTAGGGATTGTTCAGATCCTTTGATGATTTCTTTCTTTTCGTCCGAAACAAACCTTACGAATACATCATATAAAGCAATCCACCCTTCATAGGAAATTTCAGAAATAGATGAATTTATCAAAATTTTTATTTGTTTACAAATGCGTTTCTGCTGCTCGTAAGTAAATAGTTTCTTGGTTTTTTCCTTAAAAGTGTTGCCTGGAGCTGCAAAAACATATGATAGAAAATTTTTATAATCTTTGCTGTCTGCTACCTTTGGATTATCTCGCTTGTGAAAATGAACAAAACATATTCTCGCATTGGGTGCAGGACGAAAGTCCGTTGGCTTAAATTCATGGATTAATTCTGAAAAATACCAAGGTTT
Organism: Bacilli bacterium; assembly: GCA_016293205.1. Taxonomy (GTDB): domain Bacteria; phylum Bacillota_I; class Bacilli_A; order RF39; family UBA660; genus JAEDES01. Next base: position 3,825 of record JAEDES010000043.1, on the reverse strand, counting down.
ATATAAAAGAGAACGCATGCTTTCACTATAATAAGGTTGACCTGCATACTTTAAAAACGCTTCATATTGCATTATAAAATATATGTCCGTTGGAGAATTTTCAAATTCAAGTACTTTTTTCATTATATCAGCTGTAAGATTGAAGGGGATGTTTGCACAAATTTTATATTCTCCGCTATTTGGCAACTTATATTTAAGAAAATCTTGTTCGATAATTTGTATCTTTGAATCTTCTGAAAAAGTTTCCTTCAACGAAGCAGATAATTTATTATCATATTCAATCGCTATAATTCGTTTGCATTTTTTAGATAATTCCTCTGTTATAATTCCTTTACCGGGACCTATTTCGATAACTGTATCATCATCATTAAGATTAGTCTTATCAAGCAACTCCGAAACAAGTTTTTTGCTATGCAAAAAGTTTTGTGAATGTTCTATTCTCATAAATACCTCCTTTACAAATTACTATTTGTGTATCACTTTTATAATCTAATTATACTACTTTTTAAGGCATTTTAATAGTGTTTAAGAGCAAAAAAAGAGAACTACTTATAAAGTAATTCATCACTTATAAAACATCCTCTTAAAAACTATAATTCAAAGTCATCTCGACCTTTATCTTTATGTTTATCATTTTCTTTATTCCAAACATAATCATCTTTAATTGATTCAATAGTTTCATCACTAAATATTCCGTGTTCGTACATATCTTTAGATACTTTCCAATAATCCTCTCGTTCCTTTTCTTTACCAAACATCTTATTTTTAATGAATTTTACTAATCTTCTAAATAGATTTTTGAAATAATCGACCATTTCTTGTAGGTGTTTATTATCATTTTTTAACTCTTTAATCTCTTTGTTTTTATTATCAATATTTTTAGATAAAGTATCAACTTTAAGAGTTAATGCTTTATTATTTTCAGTCAGTATTTTAATCTTTTCTCTATTTTCTTGTAATTCAGTATCAACATTATTTAAGGTTACTGATAACATTTCAGTCTTTTTAAAATCTTTGTTAGTATCCTGAACTTTATCAACATAGTCTATAATCTTATTTCTATCACTCTCTGAAATAGTGTAGGTATTTTTAACTATTGGTGCTTTTTTTAGATTATTGATAGTATCTTTAATATCATTTGTAGTTTTATCAAGTTCACTAGATTTTTTACTCGCAATTTCTAATGCTTCTTTGTTCTTATTAAGTTCTTCTTTCATTGCTTGGTAGTTAGTCATATCTTTAACATTTATGTCTTTATTTCTGCCTTTTTCTTTCTTCTTTAAGATATTATTAAGACCATATTCTTTATTAAAACTTGCAATACACAATGTTCTCATTTTATCTTGAATAGTACGTAAACTATCTCTAGTGAAAACATCGCCTTTACCAACTTGTTTAGACATACCATTTTTGCTTTTATATTTTATTGGTACACCTACAACATGAAGATGTGGACTTGTTTCATCATAATGAATAATTGCACTTGCTATTTTAAAATCAGGAACTAACTCTTGTAAATCATTAAGTTGTTCTTTAAAGACATTAGTCATTTTATGTTTAAATTTATCATCTTTAGTGTCCCAGTATTTTTTATCTCCAAGTTCTATAATAATCTCACAAGCAAGATCGTTTTTAGTATTATCACTTATCTTTTTAAAGTAATCAGTAATCTTTCTATCATTTCTACCTTTATTTTCTTGCTCTTTGTTATATTCAAGTCTTGCTTCTTCAAATTCTTCTAAATAGAGATTTTTAACATCTTCATAAAGAGAAGTAGTACCTTTGATTATTTCTATCAATTCGCTATTGTTATCATACTTACGATAGTTATGTTTATCTACTCTTGATAATTGCTTTGCATTTTGGATAGCATTATTAGATAGAGAGGTAGAACCAGAAGTATTGTTCTTTGCCATATTTTTTGATGATGGCTTTCTATTTTTATCACTACTTAAATGTAGTGAGTAAGACAATTCGCTCATAAACTATCAACCCCCTTATTTATCATTAAAATATTTTCTTGCATCTTCTAAAGTAGGGAAGAACTCTTGATTCATCATTGCATTAGAATTTGGTTCAATATAGGTACAAACGATATAGTGATTAAAACAATTATCAGCATAGATTAAATACAAGTTTTCTTTCTCATCAATTAGATGGCATTTACCATATTTTAAATTATAAAATTCTCGTTTATATTCAAAGTCCATATATAAAATCACACTCCTTATTTTAAACTTATTTTGGCTTTGTCAAAATGTTTAACCCCCTAGGTATTTTGACGTACCATCAAAATTACCTCGTGGGCTAGGGCTTCCCTAGAACCCTTTTGACTTATTCCATAATGTTTTAAAGCTAACGCAATAAAACAAAATTACATAAGTCTTGGTAACAAACTATCGCCACTTTCATTGAACTTCGTTCAACAAAACGTGCCACGTTTGTTATAACTTTTTTCATTAAAAAGTTAGCAAAAAATCTTTTATGATAGATAAGTCTAAAACAAGAAAAGTAAACTTTTTTGTTTTAAACTTGCTCCATTATTTATTTAATTATTTCTAGTCAAGGGTTTCACGAGTAAATAAATTTACCCTTGACTAGAAGTATCATTTTTCATTGTTTCCATATTTACTGGTTTAACACCTATTTCTATTGGTATTGGTTCTTTCATATAGATAACACTATCATTGGTTTCATCAGGTATATAGTTAAATGCAGAATTTATATCTTGCATTTGAAATTCATCTTTACCACGAATATAGATAATTCCATACTTATACTCTTTCATTTTTATATCAGGGTCTATCTTGCAATAATCTTCAAGTGGGAATACTCTTATTATTGCTCGGTCATCTCTTATAAAGTTAAAATAGAAAACTCTATCTTCTACAAAATACGTTGCTTCTTCATAACCGACATCATAGTATTGCCTTAATCTCATTATGTGTTTACCAACTTCTTCTTCAGGTAGATAATTACTGAATCGGAGTTCACCAACTAAATTACCAAATAAAGCAGGGGTTTTAACATCAATATAACCTTTATCAAATAACTCATTACAAGGTTTGCAAATACTTTCTCTAAATAGTATTTCATCAACGTATATTAGACTATTCCTTTGTTTTAATTTTATCTCATCTACATATCTCATAATTAAATCAGATTTTTCTTCTCTAGTATAGTCTTTCCAAGTTTTAGTTCTTTTCTTATATTCATCTTTTAACTTAACTCGGTTAATATAATCAATATCTCGTTTTAAAAGTATATCTTGTGGAGTAAAGTTAAGTTCTTCACAACTATTGGTATCAGTTAGTTCATCATTTAATTTTGTGATAGCATCTTCAACAATTTTTTTTTCTTCATTATAAACTTTTAAATCAAATGCACCCTCAATATATGCTTTTCTAATACGTTCTAGTTTATCATTTTGTTTTGAAAGTTCCTTTTCTAATTGTTCTCTAGGTTCATCAAATTTTTGTTTAATCATTGGTAGGAAGAATTGATTAACAACACTATCATATTCTACTAACTCCTGTACGAAATTATCAAAATATTCATTTATAACATTTTCTTTTAAATTAACTTTGCAGTCAGTACAATAGTAGTAATAGTAAACATTACCATTTTTCTTTTTTGTGGCTTTTCCACCCATTAAGCGACCACATTTAGGACAAGTTAGTTTCTGTAAATATAGATAAGTTAAAGTTCTTTGATAACTACGTGAGTTCTTTTTCTTTTGCACTTGGCATTCTTCCCATAATTCTTTAGATACAATAGGTTCTACAACATCAAAGTAATAAGTAGGATGCTTTGTTCTTTTACCAT
>JAEDES010000023.1 GCA_016293205.1 Bacilli bacterium | reverse complement strand
AGATTACAATTGTTAAAATAAAGTTAAAAATGCTAATAATTATATTTTTCTTTTTCTTAGGTTTTTTCTTGTCTTTTTCATCTAAAAATTCGTCTGATAATTCTTTTTCTTCTACTACTTCTTTTACTTCTTCTTTTTCTTTTGTAGACATAATTTTCACTCCTTATTATTATAGACTGATTACGCTTGTTGTTACTTTTATTATAAATTATTATTAATTTAATAACAATAAAAAAGAAGAGATTTCTCTCTTCTTGATTATTATTGTGCAGGTGTGTAAGTTACTTTGAAAGTTGGACGTCCATCTGCAAGTTTTCCTTCTGTAATAGTGTATGTTGAAGGAATTTCTGTATCTAATCTATTTTGTCCTTCGAAGAAAATTGTTTGGCAGTATGTGCTGTCAGCAGGTTTACCAGCATGTGCTGGATTTGTATATGCCATACCTTCATCTCCATAAGCAGGATTTTGTCCTACAAATGTTCCACCATAGACTTTGATTTTTTGTCCCTAACTACCATTTAACATTGTTCTTGAATTGTTGAACTCGTCACCTTCTACATAGTATCCACCATCAAAATATCCATCATATATTGTTAATTTTGCGGTTCCACTACTACTACTAATTCCAACAAAGAAAGAACCATATTCATTTTTGTTTGTTCCAGTAGCTCTTAAGAAAGTACCATTTTCAATTATAACTTCTCCTCTTGGATACATAAGACTTACATATTTATGATCTTCTAAATCAAATGTACCATTTCCTGTAATAGTTAGTTTATTTCCACTTCTGATATCCATCATTTGGTCTTTTGTGTCATTAATTGTTAACTTTTTACCATTCATATCAAGAGTTAGTTCTTTGTTATTTGTTAATACTAACATTTTAGTTACTTCGATATCATTTAATAATATACCTCTTCCACCGTTCACAAAAGCTTTTTTTATTCTGTCATGTTAGTAATATTAATTGTATTTCTATCAACTTCGAATGTTTTTGTTACAGTATTTCCTGCTTTATCCATTACTGTTACTGTGTTTGTTCCTTGTTGAAATGTATATGCATGTCCATCATTAATGTCAACATATGTTCCTGTATGAGGTAATTTTGTTCCATTAATTACTACTGATGCAATTCCACTTGCATCATGCAATTTTAAATTTAGTTTTCTATATGGTCCTGATCCAATTGTACCATTTGATACTGTAATTGTTGGCGCTACTCTTTCTAATTCGAATTCGTAAGTAGTGCTGTTTCCTGCAGCATCATATAAAACTAATTTATTTTGCCCATTTTTTAATGAAGCCTTAATATTGTCATGATTAGCATCACTATATTTAGCATTTGTTCTATCATATTTTTTTCCATTTAATTCAAAATAATCAATTTGATTATTGTCTGATAATTTAAAACTTGCACCACTATATGGATTTTGTCCAATATATTCTTTTACATTAACTACTGGTGCAGTCCAATCTATCACAAATTCTTGTTCAGTTACATTTCCTGCTGTGTCATATAACTTAATAATATTTGTTCCTTCAGCTAAATATCCTTTAATATTTTGATAATTTGCATCACTATATTTAGCATTTGTTACATCAAATTTATTTCCATTTACTTCAGCATAGTCAACTTTATTGCTATCGCTTAATGCAAAACTTATTGCACTATAGTATGGTGATGTTCCGAGAGATTCTTTTTTAATAGTTAGTGTTGGATTAATTGTGTCTTGTACAATTACCCATTTCTTTGATTGCGCTAATTGATTGTTTGATTGATTTCCGTTAGCATCTGTTGCTGTATAAACTAATAAGTACTTACCTAATGTAGTTGTATCTACATTTTCAACTCTACCAGTAAATGTACCATCTAATGTGTAGTGATTAATATATGATGGTTTGTCTAATGTATATGTATCATCAATATTATCTGTTACTACAGCACCTAATTCTTTATATTTATCAGCACCAGCTTCTAAAACTATATCATTTTCTTGCTTTGTAGTTACAACTGGTGCAGTTGTATCAACAACATTTACTTTAACTGTTTTTGTTGTTTTATTTCCTACAAAGTCTGTGAATTCATATGTTAATTTATATTCACCAACTTTACTCATATCAACATTTCCAGATACAAGTTTTTCTTCTACTGCTCCTGATAAATCAGTTACTGTAAATATTGGGAAATCTTTAAATTTTGCTGTTTTGTCTCCCTCAACAGTTAATGTTTCATAACTAGATACAACTTCTGGTTCTTTTGTATCAACTACAAATTGGAATTCTAATTTGTTTCCTGCTGCATCTTTTGCTATTGCTGTATGTAGTCCGTCTCCCTTAACGTCTTTTAACCATCCAGTTCTATTAGCATTTTTATCATCATAATATGTATCAATTCCGTGTAAACGTAAGTTTACTGAGTCACTTAATGTAACTCTTACTGGTTGATTGAAATAGAATACTCCATCTTTTTCGATTGGTTTAATTTCATCAACTGCTAATGATGATCCTGCTTTTGTGAAGCGATATGTTGGTAGAGTTCTATCAACTACTACTTCACTTTGTGATTCCATAGTCATATTAGCATTTGTTAATACAGCTGTATTTCCTGCATAATCTTTGATGTTAGTTACTTTAACTTGAATTGTTCCGTCAACTAATCCATCATTGTCTTTTAATTTATAACTATATGAATATATCCAAATTCCATTGTCTTCTTTTTTAGTCGCTTTTGTTAATTCAATAGTTTCATTTAATTTAACAACTGGTGTGGATGCTAATTCTTCTTTGAATCTTGCATTTACATAAACTGTTGTTCCTGTATTTGCATATTGAATATATTCTTTACCTTTCCATTGTCCATTTTTTCCAATGATTGCTAATTTATCAATTTTTACTGCATTGTCTATGAATACTTTATTTCTATTAGATGGACCTGTGATATCAGCTGTTTTGTTTCCAGCTAAATCTATAATATTTGATACAGTAAATGTGATTTCTCCATCTTTCATTCCTATTTCTTTAGTAATTTTAAATGATGCTTGATATAAGTGATATCCTTTGTCATTTAATCCTCTATATATAACATCTTCTGCTACATAATCTTTTCCATTATTATGGAATGTAAATGTTGGATTGTTTAGTAATTTTTCATTTGTTGTGATATTTGCATACATTGTATTTCCATATTGTGTATAATATGTATTTTCAATTGCTTTTACACCAGTTACATAAATGTTTCCAGACATTCTCTTAGCCGGTGTTACATCATAAATAACTCTTCTACCATTACTTGTTTTAGTTTGATCTTCAAGTGTAGTTTCATTTCCTGCTAAGTCTTTAACATTAGTTACTTTAATTTCTAAAGTTCCTTCTGCTAATTCAGCTTCATCAGCAGGTATTTGGAATGTTCCTTCGTATAAGAATTTGTTTTCATTCTTTAATACTTTTTCATTTAATTTCATTTCAACATTTCTTCCACCAACTGTTACTGTTGGTGCTTCTTTTAATAATTCGTTGAATGAAATAGCATATTCAAATTTTGTACCATTAGTATGGTAATAATCTATATCTTTACCATTTTCAGATACTTCTCCGTGTTGATTTGAACGGATTGTTGAATATACTCTAGCTGCGGCTGTTCTATCTAAAGTAATTACTTTTTTAGTTGTAATTTTAGTAATATCTTCTGTTTTATTTCCAGCTTTGTCATAAATGTTAGATACAGTAAATGTGATTAATCCATCTTCTGCAACTAATTCTTCATTGATTTCTAAATTTGCTGTATAAATATATGGATATTTTTCATTTGAAGAATTACTTATAACTACTTCATCAGTAATTTCTTTTATCTTCTTACCATTTGCATAGAATGTAAATTTTGGTTTTTGTTTTAATTCTTCATTAATTGAAATATATGCTGAAATTTTATTTCCATTAGTAGCATATTGTTCATTAACTGTGTTCTTATATCCATTAACATTGATATTTACGGCATTTTTCTTAGCAGGTGTCATATCTACGATTACTGTTTTAGTACTTGTATTACCAATTTTATCTTCAGCAGTAATTGTATAAGTTCCTTCTTTATCTAATGTATATTCATATGAGAAATTTTCATTATTAGCTTCAACACTGAAATTTGCTCTTGTAAATTCTTCTTTTGTTTCAGTTCCATCTAATGAAACATAACTAACTACTACATTTGTTAAGAATTTATCTTTAATTAATGCTGTTGTTGCAGAATTAATAAAACTTCCATCATCTACGTTTTCAATTGTTGGATTAGTTGAATCAATTGCTAACCAGTATTCAGTTGTATTTCCAGCTTCGTCTGTAAGAACTACTTTGTAAGTAGCATCCTCAGTTAACTTAGTTCCATCTTCTACTACAGTAGTTTCATTCTTATCCATATTAGTTACTTCGATTTTAGTTTTTGTTAAATCTTCAACAGTTAATGTAATTTCTGGATAATGTGCACCATTTGTTAAATCTTTTAATACTGGTGCAGCTGTATCTACTGTGAATGTAACTGTTTGTTCATTGAATGCTTCATCAATTAATCTTAATGTATATACACCATCTGAAGTAGTTTTATCTCCACTAGAAATTTCTTTTTCTTTTCCGTTACCTTTTGTTAAATACATTTTGAATGGATTGCCAGCTTCGTCTTCAGCAGTAATTTCTACATTGTCATTATATGCTTTTGCTTTAACTTTGGTAGTTGGAGCGGCATTATCATCTAATAATTTAGAAACTTTATCTAATCTTTCTTGTAAAGTTTCTTTAACAGTTTCATTATTTAAATCTTCAATCTTTTTAGCAATTTCGTTTGTATCTCTATAACTTGTTGCATTAGTCATATCAGCTTTTTCTAAAGCTTCTTCAACTTGAGTTTCAAGATTTTCTAATAATGCAAGTGCAGCAATTCCTGCTTCTACTTCATCAAGTCTTTCTTCTAATTTTCCTTTCTCAGTAGTATCTGTAACTTGATTTACTAATTGTTTTGCAGCGTCAACATCTTTTTGTGTGTATGTTCCTTCTGCTTTTTCTACAGCTGCTAAGGCATCTCTTAAAGTATTATCAACTGGATTAACTGGAGTTTGTCCAGGATTATTACCTTGGTTTCCACCTTGAGCATTACCTTGATTATTGTTTGTTGTTACATTTTGTTGTTGGTTTGCTTCTTGTTGTTGGTTTGCATCTTGTTGTTGTTCTTGCTCTTCTTCATCATCTTCTTCTGTAGTTTCTTCTCTTTTGTTTGTAACAGTTTCACTTTGCTCTTTGTCTCCACCTTTGAATTCTTTTTCTTCTTCAGCAGGATTGGCAAATGTGAATATCATTAGACCTAAGAATAAGAATATGATTAGGGCAAAATATTTCTTTTTTCCTTCCATAACGTTCCCTCCCTTTATTTTTTTGTGTCATTTCTGGATGACTACAGTACTACTATATTTGAAACTTGTGCAGACTATTACTCAGTTTCATCATTAGTATACATCTACTACATATAAAAAACAATAAATTATTCATTTATATTTACAATATGCAATTAATAATTTCTTTTTTATTAGAACAATTACTATTTTCTAAACAAAAAAAGTTAGGAATTTGATTTTTCCTAACTTATATTCTATTAAACATTATATTCTGAAGAAATACTACTTCCATTAATATCATAATTATCTTGTGAAAATATTGTTTGTTCTTTTACAAGAATACGATATCTACCACTATTAGTTATTCCATCTACTTTTGTAGGTATGTCACCAATAATAAATACTTTTTTTATTTCATATAATTCGATTTCAACAAAGGATTTAACATTAATACCATTACCATTTACTACTGTCATTTGCTCTATTACTTGATCTTTTGTCATTCCTTTTGTTAGTGCTGTTGGGAATGTAACTGATATTTTTGCTTTTTCAATAGTGATTGTTTCTTGTAGATTATTCATTACTTTATAGTTTAATTCAGATGGATTAACAACTGTCATTGTATAAGTACCTGCATTTAATGTTGTTGCTATATTACCTTTACTATTTGTATATACAATTGTTAAATCTTGAATATATTCGTTTGTAGCATTATCTACTAATTTTGCTGTATATGGATTATTGTTTCCATCGTATTCATAAGTTGTATTTAGTCCATTATGATGAGTAAATACTACTTTTACTTCTCTTTGTTCAATTGTAAATTCTTTTGAAATTGAAGACACTCTTGTATATGTATCTGTTGATGCTGTTACTTTATAAGTTCCAGCATCTGTTGCATTTTTATTATCTTCAATTACATAACTAACTTCACCTGTTACAATACCATTTTCATCTTTAATAACAGCTTTTGGATATTGTTTAGTTCCATTATATGTATATGTTGACACATCTTCAAATTCTAGATAATAATCAGCTTTATATACTTCTACTGTAACTACTACTGGGTCAGCAGCATTTCCTGCTTTATCTGTTGTATCATAAGTTAATGTATATGTACCAATATAATCTTTAGAGATTTCAATTTCTGATAATTCTCCTAAATTTCCTTTAACACTGTGTGTAACTACTGGCTTGATTGTTTTATCAGCATCAATATTATCTTCAACATTTACCTCTACTGGTAATTTTGTATTTGTATTAACAGTTGCACCTTGTTCAGTAGTTCTAGTTGTTTCTTTAATTTCTGGTTTTGTTATATCAATACTAAATGTTACTTCTTGTTTATTGTTATAATCATCAGTAACTGTAATTGTATAAGTTCCTTCATTTTCAGTAGTTGCTTCTATTGTAGTTGTTGTATATGTACTTGCTGGAGCTCCATTTTTTGAAATAGTTGCTGTTGCATTTATTCCAATATTATGTATAACAACTTTTGGAGTTACACTTCTATTATATGATGCTCCATTTGCAACTCCACTAATTTCAATTGCATCGGCATCTATTTTGAATGTTCTTGTTGTTGTATTTCCTGCTTTATCTTTAATAACTAAAGTATAAGTATTTTCTTCAGTAATTGGTGTACCAACTGTATATGGTTCATCATTTAATGTTACTATATCAAGATTTTCATCATTAATTTCTGGTGTAATTGAATTATATATAGCACCTTCTATTATATTTGTAGTTGGAGCTGTATTATCAATTACAAAATATCTAGTTATTGAATTTCCAGCTATGTCTTTTACTGTAACTTTGTATTTTCCTTCTTCAGTAATTGTTTCTCCATATTTGTAGTTAATTACTGGGACATATTTATTAATTATTTTTTGATATTTACTTAATGTTACACCATTATTTAGTTCTATTGGATTTTTTTCTGTTACTACAATATCTAATGATTGATAATGTTTTCCATCTTCAACATTGATTTCTGGTGCTGTTCTATCAATAATAATTTTAGTTGTTGAAATATTGAATGCTTGATCAGCAGCTCCAATTAAATATGTTCCTTCTTCATCAATTACATCACCATATGTGTAATTATATCTTGTATATAATGGAATTTCGATATTACCAATTTGAGTGGTTCTTTGCTTTAGGACTATAATTTTACTTGTATCAAAATGATCATCTGCTACTACTATTTCAATTGATTGATATACTCCTGTTATTAATGGTGTAGCTATTGAATTTCCATTAACTTTTCCTAAGATTACTGGGGCTTTATTATCAATTTCAAATTCTGATATTGTTTGATTACCTGCTTTATCTGTTGCAGTTAAACGATATTTTCCATGATCTTTAATTTGGGAACCTTGAACATATCCGTTTTTTTGTTCAAATGTATAGTTTTCTACTTTTTCATATTTTCCAAGTAAATTTTGTTTTTCTAAAACAACTGATTCCATATTAGACTCTCTAATAATTGGTTTGATTGGAATTAGATCACCTTGAATTGCTTCAATTTTATCTATTAGAACTATTTCTGGTGCTGTAGCATCTACTGTAAAGTTTGTAACTATTGTTTTATTACCTGCTTTATCTGTTGCTACTATTTCGTATTTTCCATCAGTTGTAATTGCATCACCATTTTTATATGTTAGCACTTGAAGTTTAGTTTTTCCTACTATTCTGTATAACTTAACTGTATCTAGATTTTCATCTTCTACTATTGGTGTTACATTTTTATAGTATTTTCCTTCTTCAACATTTTTAATAGTTGGTGCAGTTTTATCAATTGTAAATGTTTTGCTTACTGTGTGTCCTGCTTTATCAGTTACTACTAATGTATAAGTTCCTTCTTCAGAAATCTTTTCTCCATTATAGTCTTGATTATTTAATTTAATTGTCTCAATATTTTTTTCAACTATTTCTGGTTCTACATCAGTATTGTAATATTCTCCATCTTTAACATTTCCAATGAAAGGAAAAATTGAATCAATTGTAAATTCATCTGTTGTTGTTAATCCTCTACGATCTGTTGCTACAATTTTGTAGTCTCCATCACTAGAAAATTCTAATTCAATTGCAAAATTTTCATTTTGTTCTCCAACAGTAAAATCTTTTCTTTCATATATTGTTGATTTACCATTAATTGTTACTTCAACTGTTGTTAAATATCTGTCAAATACTTTAACTTCTTGTTTTGTTGTTGGATATCTATCTGATGATGTTCTTTCAATAGTTGGTGCAGTATTATCAATTGCAACCCAATATGTTGTAGTATTTCCAGCTTCATCTGTTGCAGTTATTTTATAAGTTCCTTCTTCTGTTACTTTTGTATTATTAGCGATTTCTTTTTCTTCTTCACCATCTTTAGAAATCATGATTGTTACTTCTGAAATATCTTCTACTTCAACTGTAAATTCATCATAATGTTTAGTATTTTCTAATCCTTTAAATACTGGTGCAGTTCCATCTACTACAAATCTAATAGTTGTTTCATTTAATGCTTTATCAACTACTGTTAATGTGTAGATTCCTTCTCCTGTAGTTTTATGATTATTTTCAACTTTTTCAGCATCTTTTCCATCTTTAGATAGATACATATAAAATTCATTATCATCTTCTACTGTAATTGTTACATCTTCTTTAAATGCTTCATTATTTTTGATGTTAACAACTGGAGCAGTTTCATCGTCTAATATTTTAGAAACTTTATCTAATCTTTCTTGTAAAGCTTTTTTTACTTCTTCATTTGTTAATGCTTCTAACTTTTTAGCAACTTCTTTTTCATCACGATAGTCTTTTGCAGAAACGATATCTTCTCTTTCAGTAGCTTTTCCTACTTGGTATTCTAATTCTTTGATTAGTTCCATTACTTCGATTCCTGCTTCAACTTCAGCTAATCTGTCTTCTAATTCACCTTTCTTAGTAGTATCTGTAACTTTATTAACTAATTCTTTGGCTTTTTCAACGTCTTCAGCTTTATATGTAGCTTCAGCGTATTTTACGGCTTCTAGTGCATCTTCATAAGTTGTATCAATTTCGTCTTCTTTATCTTCAGTAGTTTGATTATTTTGTACTGGTTGTGTTGGTCTAACTACTGGTACATTATTATTGTTATCTTTTTCTGTATCAACAATAACATCTGGTTTTTCAACTTGTTCAGTTTTATCTTTGCTATTATCTTGGAATTCTTTATCATCTTCTACAATTGGATTAGCAAATGCAAAGATCATTAAAGCTAATAATAAGAATAAAACTAATACGAAATATTTCTTTTTACCTTCCATAAAGTCCCCCTCCTTTATATTTGTAATTTCTTACTTCTACTACTACTATTAAACTCCTGTACAGATTATACCGGAATTTGTCTTCTATACTAGCATAATTCGACTATTTTTTCAATAAAAAAAAGCATTTTTAAATGCTATTTTTATTGAATTATATTTTTTTATTTACTTTATAAATTTAATTTCGTAAAATGGCCATATTTTGACACTTACTTTTCCTAAAATATCTTTTTCATCTATAAGGCCAAAACTTCTGCTATCTAGAGAATTTTCTCTATTATCACCTAATACTAAATACTTACCTTCTGGAATAGTTTCATATCCTAAAGACAATGTATTGAAGTCATTTGTCTTATGTCCTTCTAAGAATTCTTCCTCTATTTCTTTTCCATTTATATAAAGTGCATTATTCTTATATTCTACTTTATCTCCTGGTAATCCTATAACTCTTTTTATCAAATACTTTGTATCTGCATAGTTAAAGGCTATTACATCAAATCTTTTCATATCAAATAATTTATAATGTGATTTAAATAATATAACGACATCTTGATTCTTTAAAGTTGAATCCATAGAGGGTCCTACTACTTGTTGTAGTGTTACTACATAAATAATTACAAAGAATACGGCACCTGCTGTTAAGATATAACTTAAAGTATCTTTTGCAAATTCTTTAATATCTCTTAAATCCATATTAATCATCTTCCTATTCTCTTTTATAATATCAAAATATTATAAAATAAAAAAGTGTAAAGATTAATCTTTACACTTTATTTTACTATTCTGCAGTTAATAAATCTAATGCACCATTTGGAATAGCAATTTCCATATTAACTGTTTCTCCAGTATATTCTGCTGTTTTAATAATAGCAATTGCTCTCTTTAAGACTGCTTCATCATAAGTATTTTCTTGATTGAATCCTTCAATAGTAGCAATATACATACTATTTAATTTAGCATAAGCGGCATTATATTTTAATGAACTTGCTTCGAAGTTAAATTCAATTAATTCTACTCCATTAATTGTTTTAATTACTGGATTAGTTGCAATATAACCTCTCTTTTCAGCAGCTACTTTTAATTGCTCTTTATTAGTTTTTAATGTTTCAAAGCTTGCTTTTTGAACAGATATTCTTATAATCCATTCATCAGATTCATCTGTAAACATTAAATATCCATTACTAATTTCATAGATATAAGTTTGAGGTACTTTGAATGAGAATCCATTTACATTTACTGTATATGTTGGAACTTCTTTTTCTTCTTCTTCACCTTTCCCTACTTCTTTTCCACCAAAATCAAAGTTTCCAATTACTAATATTCCTGCGATAATGGCAATTACTACAACTGCAATTGCAATAAATTTAGCTGTGTTATTTGACTTAGGTGTCATAGCACCCATAGCTCCATTCATAGGCATTTGATTCATTGTAGGCATTGCATTTGGTATAGATATTTGTTGTGGAATTTGATTATTCATCATATTATCATTCATCATAGGAGTCATTTGAGCTGGCTCATTATTATTTAGAGCTCCTCCAAAGAATGATTGAGTTTCTTGTTGTCCTCCATTAATTTCATTATTCATTTGATTGAAATTATTTGACATAGCGTTAACATTTAAATCTGCTTGATTCATCATTAAAGGATGATTTCCAGCATGTTGATTATTCATTGGTTGTTGTTCTGGCATTGGATTAGCCATTTGATTCATTTGACCATTGTTTTGTCCCATCATCAAATTTTGTTCTGGCATTACTTCAATTGCTGAACCACATGTTTTACAAAATTTATCTCCAGGTACTAATGGACTTCCGCATTTTTGACAATTCATAAGTTTACCTCTTTCCTATTTATATTCTGAATTCATTATATCAATATTAGTTAAATCATTCAATACTTCTTGACTAATTTCAACACCATTCCCGTCAATTTCAATTGTTATATATCCTCCGGTTGGTATTTCATGTGCTAATAATTTTTTATATACATAATGTTTATCATTATTTGTGCTATCACTATACCCTGGTCCTTTCATCGTATATCCACCACTATATACAACGAATTCTTTCCCATTTAGACTTATGGTTTCATTATTGACTAATTCTTGATATGGACCATTGTTTTTATAGATTGTAATATAGCTTATAATACTATTAAGTTTTTGATATTTACTTGTTAATGTATATTTTATTTCATATTTGTACACATCATTTTTTCTATTATGATTTAATCCAAAATATCTATATGAATAAGTATTAACTCCATAATCAAGTTCTTGATACTCATCTTTTATGTTTAATTTTATTTCATCTACTGTATTAGTAGTATTAAATCTTTTTAAAACCTTTTCTTTTGGAATATAATTTGCATAATTTTTTACATTTGAGAATTCAAGTTTTCTTAATAATTCTTCTGGAATAACATTATCTTTTGCATCAATTTTAAATACTAATATATGATTATTATTCAATTCATAAATCATCATATAAAATTCATGTTTAGATATAGAACTTCCTATTACATAATCATACGTTGCTTTATATAAATAAGATTTATATTTTTTATTATTAAGTTGCGTTAATGATTCTTTTAAGTTTTTATATTGAGTGTTTTTCTTATCTCTTTGGTATGATAACTCGTTATATAATTTACCAATTTCTTCTTTTTTCTCTAAATACTCATATAAATTATATGGATATATTATTGTTGATAAGTTAATACTTCCTTTTTTCAATCCTTTAAAACTATATGATCCATATGATGAGTCAAATGTTGTTAATACAAAGTTTGACGGTATTGATAATTTAGCATAGTAATTTTTGTATGCTAAATCATAGGATTTATTTTTCTTTAGTGACTTAACTAACTCATTGTTTTCTCCAAATGTAATTTCTTTAGTATCTACTTTTACAGAATTATTTATCAAATATTTTTGTTCATTAATATCAAAATTATAAATTATATTCTCTACACTATCTAGTAATACATCAAAGTATTCGTGATTAGCTTCATATGTTAGTAGCATTACTTTTTCTGATTTCTTTGCGACTACTACTAGCGCTTGATGTGTTTTATTTTCATATAATACTTTATAGCCTTCATAACTATGTTTTGTTATATTAGCTTTTTCTTTTTGTAAAATATTATACTCTTTATTTTCTAATCCTATGTTATAAAGTAATTCATCTATTAAATCTTCTGTTTCTAAATACTTTTGTTTTTCATTTAGATTCATTATTTCTATATAAATAGTACTATTTGATTTATGTTTTAATTTAATTGTATTTTCATTTTTGCCTTTTCTTTTCCAACTACGATCATATTTAATTGTATAAATATCTGTTTTATATTCTTTAATATTATTTTGAAATAATAATATTCCTATTAATAATAGTAATCCTACTATAATTACCACTATAGCTATTATTATTTCTAATTTATATTCCTTATATATCTTTTTTAATTCTCTTTTTATATTAGTTTTCTTTTTCATAATTTCACCATTACTATGATTAGATAATCAAATTCTTCCATTATTATTACTTGATATTTATTATTTTTATATATAATCTTTGTATTTGATTCAGACACTTTTTTGTATCCTTGTTCTTTTAATTTATTAGTAAATGATGATACTAATTGCATAGTTGGAATGTAATCTTTTGCATTATTTTTATATCTTAATGATAATACTTTATTTTTATAACTAGATTTTATTAAATCTATATTAATTGTTTTATCAATATTACCTATTTCTTTATATCTATTCCATATATTTTCGGGAATACTTGTTTTTTCTATTTCTTCGGCATATTTTACGTAATAGTAATTTTCTTTTAATTTTTCGAATTTTACTGTTTTAATTTTTTCAAATTCAATATTATTAAATATATCTTGTGCTTCTTTTAAAGCATTTGATGGAATTGAAACTGATGTTGATGAATTAATTATTTCTTTTGTCGTCATCCCAATTAGGTTTCCATCTTTATCTAAAATTGGTGAACCTTCTTCTTCTAAAGTTATTGGAATCGATGTTTGAATATATCCATCGTTTGCTGTAATAATTCCTTTTTTTGTGATTGTTTTTCCTGGTTTATAAGTAACCATAATTGAAGCATCTGTTGATAATGCATTATCTGAATTACCGATTGTTATTTTTGAAGTTGTTGGATCCTTTAATTTTAATATTGCAATATTACTATCAATATTTACTGTCACTATACCATCTAATTGGTGAGCAACATTATAAGAATCGACAATTGTTATATATTGAGCGTTAATAAGTGCTTGTTCTATAAATTGCCAAGTTGTTGCTAATAATCCTTGATTTATAACAATAGCATTAGCATTACCTACTACATAATTATTATAATTAGATGTTAGGTACATCACATTTTCTTTTGCTACATTAGTTATATTATCTATATTTGCTTGAGTTAACTCGTTTAATTTTGAACAATCATATATATCTTCTAAATCCGATTTAATAACCACTTCGTCTTCATCTTCTGAATAAGTTTCTGCAGTTAAATAATACAATTGATAATCAGTTTTATTCTTTTTAAAATGATAAGTTAACGTTATATTTGTTTCTTCTAATTCATATTTTGTAGGATCTTCTTCTGATTCTACTTTTATTTTTACATTTTCAATGTTGTTTATTGCAATTATTCGATCTTTAGATGATACTACTCTTATATTTCCATATGTATTGTATTTTATGTCAAGTTCGTTTATTGATATAAACATACTTGGTATTATTGTTCCGGATACCAAATCATCTAAATATTCTCTAGATGATTCATCGTATCCTGAAGTACTATTTTTATCTTTTGGAATTGATGGGGAATATCTTAATTTTAGATATTCTTCATGACGATTGTAATACTCTTCAGGAGTTTCCTCATCTTCATTCATTTCTCCTAACAATAAGTATGTTACTTTTTTAGCTAGAGAGGTTATTTCCTTTTTTAATTCTTCATCTTTTGATAATATTTTGTATGATAAATCATATTTCTTATTAAATTCTTTTGCTATAGCCTTTTGTTTACTATTGTTAAATGAAAGATTTGTTGAAGTTATAGTAAAATTTTTTGCAGCTGCAAAAACTGTTACTGTACATAGTACAATAGTTATTATTGTGATTAATATTTTCTTCATACTATGCTCCTTTCTTCAACTTTTCTTTTAATACTGCTACTATATATTTACTTGCTTGAGCAGCTTTATCTCCATTTAGATATACATCATGGAATGATTCAGCTATTGTTTCATCATAAATATAGTTACCACTATTATCTTTAGCTACTGCATATGATGAAATAGTTGCTCTCCAATCATCTAAATTTAGAGTTGTTCCAACATCTCGTTTAAAATTATTATAGGCTTCAGTAATCATCTTTAATGAGAATGTTCCTTTAGCAAAGTCATCAATTAATTGATATAAAACATCAGTATCAGAATCATTTATTAATAGAATTGAATCTACATCATAATTATTCATCATTGCTAAGAATGATAAATAATGTCCCATTTCATGTGCTACTGGTGAATATATTGTAGCATTTGGAGGGAAATGCCCTGATTCTGAACCACTTTCTACTGATGATTGTAATCTTGGTTTATTTAAGAAATATGAAGTATTTAAATATATTTGTGTTTTTAATACCCATGGATATGTTGAATCTGTCGCAGATGTTGCAAATGTAAAGATTGGCTGGAAGGCTGCTATATATCCACTTGATATAGGGGCATTAACTAAAGTTAAATTTGTTAAGTATCCTTTAGCATCAGGATAGTTTTCATAAATGTTTTTAAAGACATTTCCAACTTCTTTGGCAAAACCTGCTTCCATTTCACATAAGTTTACTGCTGTTATTCCATAATTTTTAATAATATTATTTTCTATTTCAATTATTTCTTTCGGACAAGTACTTTTTTGATCAATTGAATCTTTTTCGATCAATTTATAAGCATCTTGTTTAGAAGCAATATTCATTCCTGAATATTTATTGTCATATATAATTACGGTTTTAGTCTTAGAAGATTTCTTTCCTTGTTCTTCTGTATCTTCTTTATATGAGTTATCTGAAAGATATACTGAGTCTTGGAATGTTGTTAATATTACAAATGCTAAAATACCAAAGATAAATGCACCTAAAACAAATCCTAAAGCAACTGACTTGGTTTTTTTTCTTTGAGGTTGTTGTGGTGTTTGATGATTATAATTAATATTTACTAAACTTTGATTACTCATTGTGTTAGGTTGTTTGTTATAATTCATATTCATCATTTGAGCATTTAAACTTCTAACATTGTTACCAAACATATTTGAGTTATTATTGTTATTATTTACATTATTATTTGTATTTGGACTACAAAATTGTTGTACAATTTGATTAAATTGAACATTTTGTTGGGGTTGTTGTTGGACTTTGGGCATTGTTGGTTGAGCCATTTGTTGAGCTATTTGTTGAACAGATTGTTGAACTGGTTGTTGCACTTGTTGTTGAACTACTTGTTGTTTTGGTGCTTGTTGTATTATAGCAGCCTGTGTTTGAGCTTGTTGTTGTTGCAATGGTTGTCTATTGCCTAGATAGTTTCCACACTTGTTACAATATGTTTCATTTACTTCTATTTTATCCCCACATTTTTCACAGAACATATATTCACCTCTATTATTCTATTCTTTATACATTATAACATAGATTTATAAAATTTAGTTTTTTTGAGATAAAATTTTATAAAAAAATATTAAATTTTTAGTTTTCTTTGATATATAAAGTTATTGTCATTTTATATTTACATTCCTTTACATATTTACACTCATTTTTACAATATTTTACGTTGTCGTTATATGTAAAGAATTGTATAATTAAAATATAGAAGGAGGACAATATAATATGGCAAAGAAAATTAAGATTCTTTTACTTATATTTTCATTGTCGTTAACGGTGAGTTATATGAGTAATACTTATTCACGTTATGTTGCTGATGCAACTGGTAATGTGCAAGTACTCGTAGCCAAATGGCAAATATTAGTTAACGAAAATGATATTACAAATGGAACAACTTCTTCTATTGAGATTACACCAGAGATTGATGAAAATGCTAATATAGCTGCTGGAACAATTGCTCCTTCATCTAAAGGGCATTTCGATATAGTTATAAATCCTGAAAACGTTGGAGTATCATTTGATTATGATATAACACTTGATGTTTTAAATGAAAATATGCCAGACTTAATGATTACTAAATATTCAATACTTCCAAAAGGATATGTTGAGGGTGATCAAGTTGATGTTAGTCCAATTACAGATAATGTTATATCTGAAACAATGGACTTAAATGAAAATAAACATGAAACATTTACAGTAAGAGTTTACTTTGAATGGTTTGAAGGTACAGAAAATAATGAAACAATGGATGATGCTGCTGATACAGCTGTTGCAATAAGTGAAGATACATTAAATATTGAAGCAAGGATAACATTCAAACAAAAATTAGCATAATAAGAACCTATCATTTGATAGGTTCTTTTTGGTCTTAATTAAAGTAATTTTTTGATATAACTATTTGTGGTCTAATTCCTAGACTATCAGTATATTCAATTTCTCCATAAGTTTTATCTGTATTAACAGTAAATATTGCTACTTTATCATATTGAGGTGATGATATGTATATAATTATTGGTAGTGTTGTTATTAAAAATTTTCTATCTTTTAATTGCTTCATATTCTCACCTACTACAATAATAAATTTATATTCATTTTTTCCAGCAAAAAAGTAGTTTATTTAACTACTTTTAATTTTCCTTTTTCTACATGTGCTACTGGTATAACTGAGCAATTTGTAGTTTTTGATTCATTATATACTTTTGAGAACATTTCATCTACTTTCTTTAAAGCAAATTGTTCAGTAGAATTATATGCTGTATTTAACCAATAACATTTGCTTGTTCCTAAGAATTGGAATTGTTCATTTAAGAATCTATAATAACCATTTTGATTAATTGCTGATGTAATATAATTATCTAATCTATATGGGGCATTTAAGTTACCAATTACTTCATTTGATTTAGGTGGTCTCATCATTACTGAACTTACAACATCTCTTGAGATTATTGGTAAAATATGTTTTACATTTAATCCTTCCGATGCTACTTTCCATCCTCCAGTAATTGTTTGTAATGCAGTAGTATATGCATCATATGAAACTGGTTCATGATATATATTATATAAATCAGGTAATAAAGTTACTGTTGTATCTCCTACTGTATTATTTGCATCAATTACATATGATTTTATACATGTAGTTGAAATCTCATTACATTTAACATTATTAGCATAATCGTATAATACGATTGTTCCTAATTTAAATTCAGGATCAGCATCATCATTATTTCCTAAGTATTGTTCTGCTTTTAAAGATATGGCAATACTTATTGATGGTCTTACTTGATATGTATTATCTAATGCATATTTATCTTGTTCAGATTTATTGAAGTCATATGCTTTTTTTCCCCAGTCACTATCAAATTTATCATCTCCAGAATCTAATGGCCATGAAATTGAAACTGTAAATTCACCTGTTCCATCATGGGCATTAGCATGTCTATCACTTAAACTCATATTGATTTTAAATGGATAGTTGTGGGATAAAATATCTTCTAATTTTGCTTTAGAATTTGCTGTTATTACATCATTAAATATTCTTGCAGATTTGATTTCATAATCTATTGATGCATCATCATCACCTAAATTGTTAATATTAATTATTTCACTTTTTGTTTGCATACCAGGAGATACATCGTTTAATGTTACATTTATTAAACTATCTTGTTTAGCTTCTCCTTTTTTAAACTCTATTTGCCATGCTTTGACATTGATTGTTGTTTCAACAGAAGCAATACCACTGTATGCGAACCATGCTAGGGTTATAGAAATGAATGATATTCCTGTAAAGAATAAGGATATTAAATTAAGTTTTAAATATCTTTTTTGTTTATTACTCACTTCTTCACCACCTTTTCTATAGATTAGTTATTGTTATTTTGTTTTTGCTTCTTTTTTTGTTGTTGTCTTCTTAGTTGTAGTTTTTTTAGTTGTTTCTTTCTTTGGTGTTATATTTTTCTCAGTTGTTTTCTTAGTTGTTGTTTTTTTCTTTTCTACTTTTGGTTCTTCTTTTACTT
>JAEDES010000006.1 GCA_016293205.1 Bacilli bacterium | reverse complement strand
GAACTTGACCTGTTGGTAAATCACTCGCTACTAAATCTTTTCTATATTCAATTCTAACCTTTATTGGCATTGATGTTTCTTTAGCAAGTAATTGTTTTGTAGTAATAGATTCTCCATTTTGATAAGTAATTTCATACTTTAAGAATTTTGCTTGTTCTGTAGTTAATTCAGGAGTTTTTACTACATTTTCTATCATAGCATCAATACTACCAGCATTTACAACATCAATTGTAAATTCATAAAAGTCACCTGGCATATTTAATGTTGTACTAAACTCAACAGTACTACTTGTTTTAATAGAAGGAACTGTTGTCGTAACACTTCCATTTGTAACTTTTGGATTTGCTAGATGAACATCCCAGTTAGAAGATGTTACTTGCGCACTACCTTGAATTGTTAATACAGCATTTAATGCAGCATATGCTATTGTTAAAGTGAAAACACAAACTGCAACTAAACATAATCCCAATGTTAATACTTTTCTATCTTTAATATTAAAGTTTATTCTTTTCATTTTTTCACCTATCTTATCATCATAATCTAATTGTATTATATATGTATATATAAATACAAGTTTTTAAATAAAATTATTATGTAAAATAAAACAAAAAAAGATGCTTAGTGCATCTTCTTATCCAATAATATTTAATACTATCATGGCAACTGAACCAATTAAGAAGAACCATGTAATAAACTTATTAACTGCAAATGATTTCATCTTATCAACAGTTCCGTCACCTTCATATTCGATTTGTTTAATCTCTACATATGGAACAGGACTTCTTCTATACCATCCAGTAATTTTAACTCTTCTATTTAAGAATTTTTTATGATTAAATAATGCAGTTAATTTATCCATTATTCTAAATACTCTTTTATAATCTAAGAACATAATTCCAGTTTCATCTTGAATTACTAAGTCTTCATTAAAGATACAACCAGGATCTCCTCTACCAATAATTACACCAGATAATTGACATGGTATAGCAGTAACTCCACTAACTTTAACTTCTCCTAATAATTCAGACACTTTCGCTGGTCTATAATCTTTATCTTTATGAGTAAATGATAACTTTATTAAATGTGCAGCACAAAGTCCAGCAACCATTGCAAATAAGAAATTAGTAACATCCATATCCGGATTAATTCCTAACATAAATATCATTAATACTAACATACCAAGAACAGTAATCCATGGTAAACATAAAATAAATAATTCACCAAAGAAATCATCCCAATAACTTTCAGGTTGTTGGAAATTAAAATCAATATATTTAGGTTGTCCAAATTGAGGGCATCTTTCTGATATAGCTTTTAATCTCTTAGATACATTTGGATGTGTTGAATGTAATTCATACCATTTAGCCCATACATTCCACATTTCCCACTTCATGGCATCAAGTATTCTTTGTTTATTAATTTGCCCACCACTATAACTTGTAATAGTTAAAGTTTTAGACGCATTAGTATCAAAGATACCTAAAGTATTTTTCTTAGATACAGAAGTCTTTCCAGAATGTGAAGAGGATACTCCTAAACCATAAGCAACTTTGACTAATGCTTCTCCTAATCCACTAGGATTTCCAGTAACATTAATTGCAAAATCATCTGCATAATATTCTCTAACTCTAGAGAACCATAAAATAACATATTGGCTAATTACATAAAATACATAAGCAATAATTCCAATAATTGCAAGTTTAGCATTATCGTCATCATCAACATTACTAGTAAATACTTCATAAATATAATATAAAACTAATGGTACTAATTGAGCAAAAGTCATTAAAGCCATATCATAATGAACAGCATGACCTAATTCATGTGCAACAACAGTTTGAACTTCAGCAGGAGTTAATCTTTCAAATATACCTCTTGTTAAAACAATTCTTGCATCATTTTTAGTATGTCCATAAGTAAATGCATTTGGACCACCATCATCAATAAATCCAATCTTAGGATACTTCATATTATTAGCTTGACATACTTGATTAATAAACTGAACTAAGTATTCAGGCATTTGATAATCAAATCTAGCTTTATAAAACACTTTCATTGATAAGTCAGTTAAAAATGGCGAAATTAAAAACTGAATTATCAATACTAGAATTGATATAAGAATAACTCCACCTAAATCAATTCCACATAAAATACATACTAAAAATACAACTGCACAAAGCATTCCATATAAGCATGCTAAAGTAAATAACGAAACCCCTAATAAATTCTTCATCTTATCACTCCTATTCTATAAAAATTATAACATAAAAAAGAAAGATATTACTATCTTTCTAATAAACTTAAACTTACTTTACCTTTTTCTAAAGAAATATCATCAACATAACAATCAACAATATCTCCAACACTTACAACTTCACTTGGATGTTTAATATATTTATTAGTTAACTTAGAAATATGAGCAAGTCCATCATTATGTAAACCAATATCTATAAAAACTCCAAAGTCTACAACATTTCTAACAGTACCTTGTAATTTCATACCAATTGTTAAATCTTTAATATCTAATACATCACTCTTTAAAAGTGGTTGAGGCATTTCATCTCTTGGATCAAGATTAGGTTTCTTAAGTGATGCAACAACATCTTCTAATGTATAAATATCTGTACCAAGACTTGAAACATAATCATCTAATTTTAATGAATCTAGTTTTTCAATTAATTCTTTTGTACCAATATCACTCTTACTAAATCCAAGTTCACTTAAAAGTTTTAAAGCAACATCATAACTTTCTGGATGGATTGCAGTTGAATCTAAAACATTATCTCCATCTACTATTCTTAAAAATCCAATCGCTTGTTCATATGCTTTATCTGTAAGTAACTTTTTCTTCTTAATTTCTTCTCTAGAATTAATTCTTCCATGTTCTTCTCTATATTCAATTATCTTTTCAATAGCTTTCTTAGTAACTCCAGAAACATATTTTAATAATGAACTTGAAGCAGTATTAATATTAACTCCAACACTATTAACACATTTTTCTACAACGAAATCTAATGAACTAGAAAGTTTCTTTTGACTAACATCGTGTTGATATAAACCAACACCAATTCCATCAGGTGGAATCTTAACTAATTCTGCAAGAGGATCTTGTAATCTTCTACCAATACTAACAGCACTTCTCTTTTCAACTGCTAAATCAGGGAATTCTTCAATTGCAACAGGTGATGCACTATAAATTGATGCTCCTGCTTCAGATACAATTACATACTTACAAGTAAGATTATATTCTTTAATCATTTCACTACAAAACTTTTCAGATTCACGAGAAGCAGTACCATTACCAATTGCAATAATATCAACATTATATTTTTTAATTAATTGAACTACTACTTCTTTACTTAATTTAATTCTACTTTCACTATCTCCATTTAAGAAAGGTTTAATAACAGTAGAATCTAAATATTTACCATTCTTATCAACTACTGCCAATTTACATCCATTAACAAATCCAGGATCAAATGCAAGTACTACTTTTTCTTTCATTGGAGGAGTTAATAATAATGCTTCTAAATTCTTACCAAAGTTATCAATAGCAGCTTCTTCTCCTACTTCAGTTAATTCACTTCTAATTTCTCTTTCAATAGATGGTTCAATTAATCTCTTATAAGCATCTTCTATAGCTTCTCTAACACTATCAACTACAAAACTCTTATCATTCTTAATTAATTTTTTTTCTAAGAAAGATAAAACTCCATCTTTATCAACATCAATTGATACATTAAGAACTTTCTCATTCTCTCCTCTATTTAAAGCTAAAATTCTATGAGGTTTAACATACTTAACTGGTTCATTATAATCATAATACATTTCATATACTTTACCCTCATCTTCTGCATTCTTCTTTACACTAGAAGAAATAATTCCATTCTTATAAAAATAACTTCTAATATATTTTCTATAACTTGCATTATCACTAATCCATTCAGCAATAATATATTTAGCGCCTTCAATACATTTCTCTACTGGTAAATCATCTTTTACAAATTTAGAAGCCATATCATTTAAACTTCCATTAGTTGGAAAACTCATCATCATCTTAGCTAAAGGTTCTAATCCCATAGCAATAGCTTCAGTAGCTTTAGTCTTTTTCTTTTCTTTATAAGGTCTATATAAATCTTCAACTTCTACTAATTTAGAACAACTTAAAATATTATTTTTAAGTTCATCAGTCATCATACCTTTTTCTTCAATAAGTCTAATAACATCTTCTTTTCTTTTTAACAAGTTTACTTGATATTCATATACTTCATTAATACTACGAATCATTTCTTCATCAAGTGCCCCTGTAGCTTCTTTTCTATATCTTGCTATAAAAGGAACTGTATTTCCTTCTCCTAACAATTCTAAAACTGTCATAACTTGTTTTTCTGTAATATTCAAGTTAACAGCTATCTCTTTAATAATCATTTCATTCATGTTGTAACCTCCTATCCAACAATAATTATTTTATCACAAAACAAAAAAAGAGCAACTTTCTCGCTCCTTTTTGACACTATTTTTCTTTTACTTCTGGCATATTTTTAAAGTTATTTGGAGTTGGTTTAAGATTTTCCACAATCGAACTAGCAGAATTTGTATTCATTTTCTTTTTTCCCCCAGTAACTGGTGTACTTTGAGTTATTACTGGAGTAACTTGAGTACTTTTATCCACAAGTGGATTACCAGTATTTGCAACAATCTCAGTATTTTCAACAGGCTCTGTAGAAACTTCAGTCTTAACCATACTATTATCCACAGGTCCAGTATAAACATCTTTTACATGTGTAACTACCGGAACATCTTTAACTTTAGGTTCTTTTACTTTTTTTGGTTTACCTTTTCTACTATAAATAATCATAAATAATATTACAAGTAAAACTATAAATACAACTTCACCTATTGCAGCATACATCCAAGTATTAACCTCAGTCTTATCTTTAGCATTCATAACAACTGTTTGACTTGCAAAATGCTTAACTGCTTCACTAATTTCTAATTCTAAGAATCCATTACTTACTTTTACATTCTCACTTACCTTAGAAATTTCACCATTCTCATCATTATAAGTATATAAATAAATTACATCATCACTTGTATATTTTTCACCTACAAAGTATTTAAATATTACTCCACTAGGAATTTCTAAACAATTAGAAAAATCTAAGAATACTCCGTCAGCATAATTAAATGCTTTCTTAAATTTATCCCCATTTTCTAACTTATCAATAACATTTAAATTAAACTTATTTACAGTACTTACAATCTCTCCATTAAGTACCCAACTATAAATTAACTTATTATCTTTATCATATTTATTAAATCCAAAAGTCTTTTTACTACTAATAATTTTATTAATTTGATCTTCAGTAAGTTCTAAAGATTCACCCATATTAATATCAAAGTTTTGTCCTAATTTAACTAACTCATCTAAGTCTTCAATAGTATTAAATTGACTTCTATTAACAACTACTTTATGAGTAGCCGTATTTCCTCTTTCAGCAGTAACAACAATATCAAATACATTATCTCCTACTACTAAATCTTTCTTACCAGGATTTACTACTTTACTCTTACTATCTTGAACAACAGAACTAATATCAACACTAGTAACATAATTGCTAACACTTAAATAATATTTATCATTGGTTTTACTAATTTCTTTACCATTAATAGTAACTTTACTTAAATTAGTATTTGTACTTCTATTATCTACTGGAGGTGGTGTATAAGTAGGTTTAGCTTTAACATTAACATTAATTCTATAAACACTACTTACAACTTCTTCATCATATGTAGCCATATCAAATGCCGCTACTGTAATAACTGCACTACCTACTGCATTACCATGAACTGTAACAGTTGCACTACTATTATCAAGGAATGTCGATCCCATAGATACACTTGCAACTCCTGCATTTGAACTAGAAATTGAAACTCCTCCAGCTGCATTACTAGCACTAATAGTAAACGAAGAAGAACTTCCTTGCGTAATACTAATATTAGTTGTAGAAACTGATAATCCACCTGCTGCAAATACAGTATTTGGAATTATAAATAAACTTATTAAAAATAATACTTTTATTAAATTCTTCTTCATCTTAATTAGCCCCTTTCATAATTATATTCTTTATTCTTACATAATCTAATGCCGATATACCATTATCATTATTCGCATCTGCTGCTTTAAAATAAATTGATTTTGAATCTATAACATTAGTCTTCATAATATGATTCTTGACTTTAACATAATCAAGTGCTGATATCTTACCATCTCCATTAATGTCTCCTCTAATAACATTAACAAATTCTAATATTAATTTATCACCATCATATATTTTAGTCTTACCACCCGTATAAATTAAATTCTCTTTAGTAACATCAACTTTAACATCAAATCCATCACTAACTTCAAATTTCTTTTTAAATGCATCAACAGTAGTTTTATCACCAATCATATCAATTATCTTATTAGTTTCATCTATCTTATATTCTTTACTACTTACTTCTAAATTAAGTTTCCAAATAGCATATAAATTAATTACATCGCCATCTTTAGTAGTAAGCTTAGATATCTTACCAGTATAACCTTTACCAGTACCATCACTCTTAGTATTCCACTCTTTAAATGTATAATTTTCTCTAGTATAAGTATTCTTATGAACATCAACTTCATCATTATATTTTAAAGTAACTTCAACATTATCAAATTCTCCATTATAATTATAAATTACTTTATAAGTTACTTCTTTCCAGATAGCATATAAAGTTAAATCTTCTAATATACCATTAATCTCTTGTCCATCACTATATTTATCACCAGTACCATCACTCTTAGTATTCCATTCAACTAAAGAGTATCCTTCTCTAGCAAATAAATTAGTTTTTAAATTAACTTTCCCATTTAATTTAACAGTTTCTTTTTCACTTAAGTTTCTACTATCATTTGAATTATATGTAATAACAGGATTAGATTTAGTTACAATAGTAACATCTACATCTTTATCAAATCCATCATATCCACTTGTAATATGAATCTTTGTCTTACCAATTTTTACACCTCTCATATTAAATCCGGCATCTATTGTTAAATATGCTTCATCAACACTACTAACATTAATATTCTTTGCTGCATCTAAATCAGGACTTATAAAATCTAATAAATTTCCACCTTTATCCATACCAATATAAATTTCATCAAAAGCAGTATATTCATAAGTACTATTAATTGGACTAGGTAATCTAGAAATACCTTCATATGTATTATATTTCCACTTAGTACTAAAGTTTTCCCATCCACTATAAGTACTATTCTGAACTAAATCAGTAATACTTTTCTTAGTACCTAATCCTAAAGAAGTACCATTACTAAATGAATCAGTACCATTTACATAATAAACATTAAGTATCGTAGGACTTGTAACACAAGTATTTTTATTATAAGTACCAATTAATCCATAATGACTAATTAATTCATCATCTAATACTTGTCCAGTCACAATAATATTATTCATATGTGGACGTGAATTTTTAACTTCACCTAATAATAAACTACTAGTAGCAGCATCTCCTTCAATTCCTCTTAAATTAACATTACCAACATTTAAAATATTAGATAATGTAATATAACAAGGCAAACTTGAATAAGCACTACTATTAGTAAGTGTACCAATCAACCCACTAGATATATATCCGCTAACAATAGATGAATTATAAATAGAATCAATCGTTGGAGAAATATTAGTAATTTCTAATCTACCAACTAAGTTTCCTGCACTACCACCAGTAGATTTAACACTACCACCTACAATATTAATATTACTTAATTGTAAATCTAATCCAAATCCAGAAACTACTCCACTATGACTAGAGCCAACAATAGTTGGATTTTCAAAAGTAATATTTTTAATAGTTGCTTTACTTGCATATGCAAATAAACCACTAACTGCATCATTTACATTAAGACCAATAATCTTATGACCATCACCATCTAATCCACCTTTAAATGGAATAGTAGATGTTCCAATAGGATTCCAAGTCTTAGTTAAAGTAATATCACTTGCAAGTTTATAATAAAGTTCACATGAACTTCCAGAACAATCTATTTTATC
This sequence comes from Bacilli bacterium, assembly GCA_016293205.1. Taxonomy (GTDB): domain Bacteria; phylum Bacillota_I; class Bacilli_A; order RF39; family UBA660; genus JAEDES01. Next base: position 46,334 of record JAEDES010000006.1, on the reverse strand, counting down.
TCTTATCATTTCTAATTCTTCTTCACTAGAAATAATATATGGATCCGTAGACTTACCAGTACCAGTAACAGTAATAATACCATTCAATGTAACATTAGAACTACCAATCTCTTTATTTTTATAATACATCTTTAATGTATAAGTACCTGCCCCTACTTCTCTATTAATATAAACAATTGATAAAACTTCATTATTCGCAACTCTACCTCTAACATCACTATCATCAAAATCATCATCATTTAAAATAACAACATTATTATCAGTTATATCTTCATTCCCTCTAAATAATTTATAAGAAACAAATTCATTAGACTTAATATTTTTAGTTTTGCTTAATAAAGTAATTTCATAATGAGTATTTTCATCATTAGTATAAATCTTATCAACTGTAACATCATCAGTCTTAGATTGAATTGCCTCATCCATATTAGATGTAAATGATGAAACTGTACCACTTACTAAAGTAGAACTACTATTAATACCTAAAACTTGTACTTTAAAAGTATCACTATCAATTACAATATTTTGTTCTGATAAATCAAATGTATGAACTCCAGGAAAAGCAGATTCAACAGTCATAATATTTGAATATACTTTAGTACCTACAATTACATTTAATCTATAAGAAGCATCAACTGCATATGATAAGAACTTAACTTTTTCTAACTTTTCATTTCCACTAAACTCTTTAGTATGATTTTCATAATCACTTGTAACAACATAACCATTTCCACTAGCAAAGAAATTATCATGATAATTATTATCCCAAGTACGTTCACTTAATTTTTCTATTTCAGTAGTAATACCAAATGTAGAATTAAGTGAATCATATGCTAAATAAAGATATTGATATCCTGAATCAGTATCAGTTCCCCAAGAGTTTTTTAATAACCAAGCACCTTTACCAGTAACTAAATTACTACTTGAACAACTGGCAACACTAGAACTATGACTACTTCCAGTTTTACAATATTGATATGTATAGTTATCATCCCATCCAATAACATGCATTGCATGTCCAGAATTTTCAGTACAACTATCATCTACTCTAATAATAGCTGTACCATCTACATTAAATGATCCACAACTTCCTTGCGGAGATTCTGTACCAACATATGCTCCACCATAAGAATAAACATAACTTTTAATAACATCTATATAATATTTAAAATCTTCTTCTGTATAATCTCTATCATAGTTAAAACTAGGAATAGATACTGTTGTATTAGCTTCATATAAACTTTTACTTTCATATCCCATAATATCTTCAAGAAATCTTGCAGGATAACTAGTATCAAAAGGTAACATTTTATCATCAGTTAAAGCAATACCATTACTTAAAGCAACTCCTGCCATTAAGAAGTTACCACCTGCTCCTAATTTTCTATAACCATTGATATTATTATATCTATAAATACCATTGTTACTAGTAGCATAATCAAATTGTCTAACAGAAAACAATTGACTTTGACCTTCTACATATTCTGAATTACTATTCTTCAACAATAAACTTTCTACTTGTTCACCAGTTGTAAAAGCCCAACATAATCCTGTAGTAGATTGATTCTTCATTGGACCAACAAAGTTCTTACCATTGTGATTTCTTAAATCATATGAACTTGGTAATACTAAATCAGTTTCAACCTTTCTATAATCATAATCAATCGTATAAGGATCAGGAATATTAGAAACATTATTTCTTTCAGCACTACTTAATTGTAAATAATTAATATAACTCGGATTTAAATAAGCTTGATTATCTTTTTTATTTTTCTCTGTAGGAATTACTTTACCAGTTGCTTCAAATGCATCTTTAACATATTCTTTCGCTTCATCTGGTAAATAAGAATACTCCTCACTTTCTAATACTTTATCTATATCAACATTAAAATGATTATAAATGAAAATACCACTTAAACTAAGAGTTAAAACAAATATAAAAATAATAAAAACAAGTTTTTTATGAACTATTTTCATATTACAACCCACTTCCGTCTACTATAGAATAATTGTATCAAAAAACAATATTTTTTTAAAGACAAAACATAACAAAAAAAGACTAAAATTTAGTCTTAATTTTATTTAAAATAATCAGTTGAAATTACAATGGACGGACACCTAATCCTTCAATATAACTATAACCAACAGGACCAAATCCACCATCTTTATCAATACAATATAAATCACTAGTCCAATATGATATTGAATATATTAATAAATAAAAAAAGAACAACTAATTGTTGTTCTATTTAATTCTATTACAAGTATAACCTGCAGCTTTCATGTTCTTTTCAATACCATCCATATCTTGTAAATACTTATATTCAGGATAAATTCCACCTGCTTCAGAATATGCAGATAATGCTTGTTCTACATCGATTTTTGCATAATCCAAAGTTTGTGTTTTTGTTAATGTACCACCAAGTAATTTACATGATACCTCAATACCCATAATATTTTCAGTAGTATCTTTTAATAATAAACATTCATTATTTAATTCTTCAAGTTCTTTTTCATCTAGATTCATATCTCCTCTAGTTTCACTTGTATAATATAATTTCTTAAATTTATTATCAGTAAACATAAAATTATATTCTATCTTTAAATCAAAATTATCTGAGTTTCTTTCATGTTCACATTTTAGACTACCAGTAGTTATCTTTGGTTGTGATAAACCTTGTTGTTCTTCTTTTCTTTGTCTCATAAACTCAGAAATTTCAGGCATAAATAAAATTGTACCACCAAGAACTAACATTAATAAAAATGTGAAAAATAATTTAACATTACTTACTTGACTATCAACTGGTTTAATTTCAACTTCATTTAATTGAACAGTCCCATCAACACCATCAATTTGTGTTTCTAAAGGTGCTTCTATAACTGGCTCTGTTTGAACTTCAACAGGAGTCTCAGTTTGTGGTTCTGTTTGTACTTCAGGAGCCATCGCTACTGGAGGTGCAACAGGTACAATACCGCTAGTATCGAATTCTAATAATTCAGTCTCATCAACATTATCATATCCATATTTTTCTTCATTCACGACTACCAACTCCTATTCTATTATTCATTATAGCACAACAAGCTATCTTAAACTAGATATTTTTGTTTGAAAATTATCACTACCAATAATATAACTTCCAGCAGTAACAATATCGGCATCACGACATTTTGAAATAGTATTATCATTAACTCCACCATCAACATTTATAACAGCAGGAATATTATATGCCTTTAATAATTCTCTAACTTCTTTTATTTTTTCTTCACTCTCTTCAATGAATGCTTGACCACCTTTACCAGGTTCAACACTCATAACAAGTACCATATCTAAATATGGTAAATATGGCACTAATTCATTAACTTTAGTATTTGGTTTAATAGATAAACCAGCTTTAATACCATATTGTTTAATCATTTTTAATAACTTAGTAATATCCTTATCTACTTCTACATGAAATACAATATACTCTGTATTTAAAGTTGCATATAAAGGAATATACTTTTCAGGATCTTCAACCATTAAATGAACATCTAATCTTTTAGAAGTATACTTATAAATATTTTTTAATTCACTATAAGGCATTGTCTTATTATTAACAAATTTACCATCCATAATATCTAAATGAATATAATCAACATCCGTTAAATCTAATGCTCTTAAATCTTTAACTAAATCTCTACTGCTTAAAAAAGATGCACTAACTTTCATTACTTATCCTCCCCTATAAAATTAAGATAATTTAAATAACGACTATCTAATATTAATCCATCGTTAACACTTTTTCTAATTGAACATTCCTCTTCTCTTACATGATTACAATCTCTATAAGGACAAGGATAATCAAAAAATTCAATAAACCCATCTTTAATTTCTTCTTTTTTAAATTGTGAAAAATCAAGTGCCGAAAATCCAGGAGTATCCATAACTTTACCACCAAATAATTCAAATAATTCAACTACTCTAGTCGTATGTTTTCCTCTACCTAAAGCATCACTAATCTCTCCTGTCTCTAAACTTAAACCAGGATGTAACTTATTTAATAAAGTACTTTTACCAGCACCTGTTTGTCCGGTAAAAACACTAGTCTTTCCAGCAATTAACTTTTTAATTTTATCTATCTCATAATTATAAACAACTTTATAACCAATACTTTCATAGTAAGAAAGTATCTCTCTAAACTTATGTTTATATTCTTCTTTTACAAGATCTTCCTTAGTAATAACAATAACTGCATCAACACCATGTAATTCCATTGTTACTAATAATTTATCTAATAAATTAGTTGAAAAATCAGGTCTAACTAAACTAGTAATAAGAAATGCTTGATCTATATTACTAACTTTAGGTCTTTGAAACTCACTTTTACGTGGTAAAATCTCTTCAATTAAACATTTCTCTTTACTGAAAAGAACATAGTCCCCCACTAATGGAGCAATATGTTCTTTTCTAAATATACCACGACATTTACAAGGATAAGTTTCACCTTCACAACTAACTATATGTAAATCACTTACAATTTTAATTATTTGTCCTTGCATATATCCCCCTAAAAATTATTCAGTACTTTCAGTACTTGGTTTTTCATCATCTTTAGGTTCTTCTTTTGGTTTTTCAGTAGGTGCTTTAGCAATCTCTACTCTTAAAGTTGAACCTTTTACAATTGGACTACCTGGTGCACGAGATTGAGTTAATACTTTACCAGGATCTTTCTTAGTAGTTTCAACTTCTGTAGTAGTAAGTTTAATATCATACTTATCACAGAAAGCTTTAACATCATCTAAATTCCAATTTTCTGCTTCCATATCAGGATATTCTTCCTCAATATCTGGAATATATAAAGTAATAGAATCTCCTTTTTTAACTTCAGATCCAGCTGCTAAAGATTGACCAATGATTTCTTGTTCATCATATTCTTTTTCTTTTAAATCAGCAGGAACTTTCTTCTCAACTGTAACTTTTAATCCATACTTAGTCTCAAGTATAGTTTGAATTTCAATATAATTCTTACCAGTATAATCTTCTATTTCATAAACCTCTTCACCAATAGATTTATAAATAACAATCTTAGTACCAGCTTTAACACTTCTACCAGCTTCTGGTTTAGTCTTAACAACTAAATTCTTTTCAATAACAGAACTTTCAATTAACTCAATATCTGTTTCTACAACAAATCCAAGTTTTTGAAGTTTCTTCTCGCAAGAACTTACTTTTAGATTTTCACAATCAGGTACAATAACTGCTTCATTTTGAGTAGACTCTGGTAATACAAATAATACTACTACAAGAGCAATAACAAGTATTGCTAAAATACTAGATAAAATTACTATTAAAGTAATATTCTTTTTATTATCTTCGTCTTCAATCTTAGTAGCAATTGAATTATCAGTTTCTTCAGATAAGAATTTTTCTTCATCAACATCTACTTCTTCAGTAGATTCTTTCTTTTCTTCTTTTTTATTTTTACCTTCATTTTCATGTTCAGGATATTTATATTTATAAACTTCCTCATTCATTCTATCTTCATTTAATGCTGTAAGTAAATCATCATGCATACTTCTAGCATCTTCATATCTATTCTTTGGATTCTTAGCAGTTGCTTTTAAAATAATATTTTCAATACTTTGAGGAATATTACTATTTTCTTGTCTTAAACTTGGAAGAGGATCTCTCATATGTTTTAAAGCAATCTCTACAGCATTATCTCCTCTAAATGGTAAACTACCAGTCAAAAGTTCATAGAAGATAATACCCATTGAATAAATATCACTTTTAATAGTTGAACCTTTACCACTAGCTTGTTCTGGTGGTAAATAATGAACTGAACCCATTACTGAATTAGTTTGTGTTAATTGTGTTGAATTTAAAGCCATTGCAATACCAAAATCTGTAATTTTAATTTGTCCATCATCTTTAATCATGATATTTTGTGGTTTTAAATCTCTATGAATAATATAAGAATCATGAGCGTGACTCATACCATCAGTAAGCTGTAACATAATATCAATAGCTTCTGATAGTGTTAAGTTACCACGTTTCTTAATTAATTGCTTAAGTGTTTTACCATCAACGTATTCCATTACAATGAAGTATAAACCATCATCTACACCTACATCATACATTTCTACGATACTTGGATGCGCTAGTGATGAAGCTGATAACGCTTCTCTTTGAAAACGTCTAACAAACTTTTCATCTCCAGCTAAGTCTCCTCTTAAAACCTTAATTGCAACATTTCGATCTAAGATTGTGTCATATCCAAGGTAAACATTAGCCATTCCACCTTCGCCAATTGATCGTATAATTTCATAACGATCATTTATTTTTTGCCCCTTTGTAATCACTTATCGTCACCTTCTTTACCACGAATCAAATAAGCAACCGAAATATTATCTGTTCCACCCCTATTATTAGCCTTTCTTATTAATTTAACTACTTTCTCATCACAAGTTCCTTCTCCAAGAAGTACTTTTTCTATTTGAGTTTTATCTAACATATTAGTAAGACCATCACTTGATAATAAAATCTCACTAATATCCATATCACAATCAAATACATCTACATCTACTTCTGTAGCTGCTCCTAGTGCTTTCATTAATACATTTTTCTTTGGATGATTACTAGCTTCTTCTTTAGTAAGTTCTCCTGCACTAACTAATAAATTTACTAAAGTATGATCATATGTAACCTTATGAAGTTTCTTATCTTTAATTACAAACCCACTAGAATCACCAACATTACCAAATAATAAATAATTATTAGTTAAAACAGCCATTACTAATGTAGTACCCATTCCTTTACTTTCAGGATGAGTCTTTTCATGTTGAAAAATCAAAGTATTAATTTCATCAACAGCATCTCTAATCCATTTAACAGCATCAACTTTACTCATATTAATGAATGTTTCTTTAAAATGTTTACCTAAATATCCAATAGCAATTGAACTAGCTACTTCACCAGCAGAATGTCCACCCATTCCATCAGCAATAGCCATTAAGTAACTACCTTCATTATTTTTAACGATAATAACGCTGTCTTCATTATGATCTCTAACTTTTCCAGCATCTGTTAAATAAAATGATTTCATACTTCCTCCTTCTTACTTCTAAGTTGTCCACAAGCAGCACTAATCTTGCTCCCAAACTCACGTCGTATTGTTACATTTACATTATTCTTTTTAAGTATATCATAAAACTTCATAATTTGAATAGTACTACTTCTTTTAAAATCAATATTATTTGTCTCATTATAAGGTATTAAATTAATATAACAGTTAATTCCTTTAGCAAGTTTTGCTAATTCTAATGCATCTTCTTCTCTATCATTAATCCCACTTAATAAAATATATTCAAATGTAACCCTTCTATTAGTTCTATCTAAATATGTTTTTAACGCTGGAATTAATACTTCTAAAGGATACGCTTTATTAATAGGCATTATCTTATTACGTATCTCATTATTTGGAGCATGTAAACTAATTGCAAGATTAATTTGTAAGTCTAATTCACTAAATTCTAATATTTTAGGAACAATACCACAAGTTGACACTGTAATATGTCTAGCACCTATCGCAAGACCCTTAGGATCATTAATTATCTTAAAGAATTTAACTAAGTTATCATAGTTATCAAACGGCTCACCAATACCCATTACAACAACATGACTAATTCTTTCTCCTAATTCTTTTTCAATCATTAATATTTGAAGAACCATCTCATATGTTTCTAAGTTTCTAACCTTTTTTCTACGTCCAGATTCACAAAACTTGCATCCCATGTTACATCCAACTTGACTAGATACACAAATACTATTTCCATAATCATGTCTCATAAGAACTGCTTCAATATGTTCTCCATCACTAAGTTCAAATAAATACTTATTAACATCAACATCTTTTTGAACATCAACTATTTTTAATCTATCTAAACTAAGATTATTTCTAAGTATTTCAAGCACTTCTTTTTTAATATCAGTAACTGAATCTAAACTTTCAATTCTCTTTTCATATAACCAAGAAAACAACTGTTTACCATGAAACTTCTTAGATCCAATCTCTACAAAATAATTTTCTAATTCTTCTAATGTAAATCCATATATATTTTTCATTAATACCACTTCCAATAACTACCATTATTATATCTAAAAAACAATAAAAAGTAAAAGAAAAAAACTACTAGTCTAAAGGACTAGTAATTTCTTTAATCTCCCCATATTCATCATATTCTAATGTAATTTTTAATTCATCTACACAAGCATTAATTGCTTTACAATAATTATTTAATTTAAATTCAAATTTCTCAACAAAATTATTCTCATCAACATGAATAACTATTTCATTTAGATCATCAGCAATATCCATATCATTTCCATCAAAATAATTATGAATAGTTGTACTTGTAATTAAAAAATTATAAATCTTTTTACCACTTTCATAATCAGTCTTATAATCTAACTTAGCTTTATCAACTAATTCAGTAACATTCTCAATATTAAAGAATTCACTAAATAAATAAGGATTATCACTCTTTATCCATAAGCCACTCTTATTATTAAAGTAATCAATTCCCCTACCATAATAATCATAAGTACCTAAATTATTAGATAAAACAAATCTTTCTTCTCCATTTTTTCTACTGCCTTTATAATTATTATTAACTCCATCTAATAATACACTATGATTAAATGAATAATTATCTTCAGTAATATTTACAACAGAAAAACCATATCCTTTAGCTTCATCATATGTTTTTCCTACTGTAGAACCGCTTCCCATAATTCTTACAATAAGCATAATAAATAAAAAGAAAAAGAAATATCCTCCAAAGAATAATAAAGCTTGTCCTCTAGGAGTACTTTTTAATTTATTAAATAAATTTTCTTCTTTATTATCTTTCATTATTCAAATACCTTTCCAATTAATTTATTCTTATCAATACCATTTAAATAACTATTTACAAGCATTCTCTTTTTACCAAATGGTTTAATATCAGTAATAATAATTTCTCTATCACTACACCAAATACCAATACCATCTTTATAAATTGAACATACTTCCCCACAAGTATTTCCATTATTAATTTTATCCCCTATTCTAGATGCATAAATTTTCATTTCTTCTGAATCTAAAATAGCATTTGCTCCAGGAACAGGACTAAGTCCTCTAATTAAATTAAACACTTCTCTACTTGTCTTATTAAAATCTATATGTTCTTCTTCTCTTTTAATATTAAATCCAAAAGTAACTTCATTCTCATCTTGTTTAATTCTTTCATTAGTACCTTCAATAATACTTGGTAATGTATCAAGTAATAAATCTCTACCAATAAGACTCATTCTATCATATAAACTTTCTAAGTTATCACTATCAGTAATTTCAGTTTCACGACTACTAATAATGTCTCCACTATCCATCTTAACATCCATATACATAATAGTCATACCAGTCTTCTTTTCTCCATTAATAATAGCCCAATGTATAGGAGCTCCTCCTCTTAATTTAGGAAGAAGTGAACCATGTACATTAATACATCCAAGTCTAGGTGCATCAAGTATTGCTTTAGGTATAATTTGTCCATAAGCACATGTAACTATAATATCCGCTCCAAGATTAATAATCTCTTCATATTCTTCTCTTATTTTAACTGGTTGAAATACTTTAATATTATGTTTTAAAGCAACTTCTTTTATAGGAGTATTAACTAATTCTTGTTTTCTACCAACTCTTTTATCAGGTTGACTAACAACTCCTATAACATCATAATTTTCTATTAAACCTTCTAATATAGGTACTGCAAAATCAGGAGTACCCATAAATACTACTTTTATATTATTCATTCTAAACCCTCCAAAGATTAATTAACGTTATTATAACACCAAGTGACACAGCTAATGAACCCAATAACAACAAAGCCGAAACTTTTCCATAATCATTAGAAAAAGCATACTCATCAAATTCTATCTCTGCAGTCTTATCACAAATACTATCTCCAACCCCATTATTCTTAAGAACTTTATAAAAATCTAATTCAATAAATGTAATACTTCTAGGATCAAAACATCCTAAATAATTAACATCTTCCCCACTATTTAATAATCTATCAACCGCAACACCTAATGCTATATCATCACTAACTAAATCCATATAATTAATTTCTTCATTAGTAACTAATTTTCTAGGTATTAACATTAAACTAATCTTACTTTTTTCTTTCTTAAGTAATTTCCATTCACTATTAAATGTCTCAATAAATAAACTCTTCTCTTTATCATTAAATTTAAGTTTATTACAAAGTTTAGTTAAATTATTAAAGCATCCCTTATAATCATTCTTAAAATAACATTCAATTTCTTTCTTACTAGTAGCATAACCATTCTTACATAATAATTTATAAAAATACATAGGAGAATTAATTGAATAATAACATCCCTTAACAAAATTACTAGTAAGACTAATCTCTCTACTAGAAAAATCTTTATCTAAAATACATCCACAATTATATTTATCTAATATCTTTTGCATCTTAATAAAATTAGGATACAAATTATTATATATTTCAGTAACAAAACCTTCTTCTTTAATTACACCCGTATATGCAGAAGAATAACCATGTATATAATAACCATTCTTAATATAAACATTATAAATATAACCTAATACTTTCTCTTTAGTAAAACTATTATTAATATCTTTTTCCCCTAACATATCGCAACAAATTCTACTAATAATTCTACTAATACCAGAACTTATATCTTTAAAATTATCAATCTTTCTAATTAATTTATCTATTTGTTCTAAATATTCTGGAAAATACTCTGTATTTCCAATAATTAATTTAAATTTAAATAATGCATCATAAAACAAGAAAACTATTTGTTCAATATCAGTATATGATTGATACTCAATAGACTTATTCATTTTCTTATTAAAATAACATTCACTATTGCATATATCATTAAACATCTTTTGAACATCTTTTCTTATTAATAAATCATCTAACATACCAATCACCACCAATCATCTTGGTCTAAAACCTACCCCAAAATCCACATAATTATATAATAAATAGATCCAATCGCACCTATACCAAATAAAATACCAAGTATTAATCTTACAAAAGGATCATTAATATCCCAATAATGATCTAACTTAGAAGTACTATTCTCAATAATTTCATTAAATTCTTGTTCATGTTTTTTATTAATATCTAAAGCTTTATCAAGTTGAAAAATATAACCATCGTCTTCATCATCATCTAATACTTCAATATCTTCATCATCTTCTGATTCATAAATATTATTATCATCAAAATATTTCATGGTTATACACCTCTATTCTAATAATAAGAATAACATATTTTATCCTATTTGACTAGGATTAAAATCAATATCAATCTTGATATTACTATTACTTTTATAATGATCAAGTATCTTTTCTAAAATAACTTTTAAATTATCTTCTTTTTTATATTTTAAAATAATTCCATATCTATAAACATTATTTACTTTAAAAACACTACAAGTAGATGGTCCTAAAATACTAGTATGAAGTAAATTTCTATCCAAACTTCTCTTAATCTTATTAGCTTCTCCAAATATATAATTAGGATCTTTTCCACTAATTCTAATAAAACAAAGATAATAAAATGGTGGATATTTTAATATTCTTCTAATTTCCATTTCTTTATTATAAAAACCTAAGTAATCATGATTCTTTGCAAAACTAATCGCATAATGATCAGGATTATAAGTTTGAATAACCACTTTACCTGTCTTACTGCTTCTACCGCTTCTACCAGCAACTTGACTAAGTAAAGAGAATGTATTCTCACTACTTCTAAAATCAGGAATATTTAAAGACGTATCAGCATTAATAACCCCTACTAATGTAACATTAGAAAAATCTAATCCTTTAGTAACAATTTGAGTACCAAGCAAAATATCATATTCATGATTCTTAAAACTATTAATCATCTCTTCATGCATACCCTTACGACTAGTAGTATCAAAATCCATTCTAAGTACTCTAGCATTAGGAAATAAATTATTAAGTTCTTCTTCTACTTTTTGAGTACCGACTCCTAAATTATTTAAAGACTTTTCATTACATTCAGGACACACTTCATATACCTTTGTACCATATCCACAATAATGACATCTCATCGTATTACTAGACTTATGATAAGTTAAAGTAATATCACAATGAGGACATTTAAATGTATGACCACAATTCTTACAAGTAACAAAAGAAGAATAACCACGTCTATTTAAAAATAATATAATTTGTTCATCCTTTTCAAGTATCTCCTCAATAGATTTAATCAATGTTTCAGAGAAGTGCCCTCTCATTCTACCCATACTTTGATTCATATCTATAATCTCAACACTAGGTAAGCTTTTACCATTAACTCTATTAGGTAAACTTAAATATTTATAAACTCCCTTTTGTGCACGAGCCATAACTTCAAGTGATGGCGTTGCACTTCCCATAATAACAGGACAGTTATAATGTTCTCCCCTAATGATTGCAATATCTTTTGCACTATATCTTGGATTAGTATCAGTTTGTTTATAAGAATCACTATGCTCTTCATCAATAATAATTAAACCAATATTTTCAAGCGGTGCAAATATTGCACTTCTTGCCCCAATAACAATTGAAGCTTCTCTTCTAACAATTCTTCTCCATTCATCATACTTTTCTCCATCATTTAAAGCTGAATGAAGTGCTGCAATCTTATCACCAAATCTATTTTGAAATCTTTTTACCATTTGTGGAGTTAAACTAATTTCTGGAACTAATACAATACTTGTTTTACCCTCATCAATTACTTTTTCAATTAATTCCATATATACTTCAGTCTTACCAGAACCAGTAACACCATGTAATAAATAAACATCATGTTTATCAAGAATAACTTCATTAACAACATTCTCTTGATCACTAGTTAAAGGAAACTTCTCTACTTTTTCATCACTATAACTTAATCTATAATGTTCAGTTTTCTCACTTACTAAGATTCCTTTTTTCTCTAAAGTATTAACACTACTTAAAGAAATATCAACAATTTCTTTTCTTAATACTTTACCTTTTTCTAAAACTAAATCAACTATTCTTTGTTGAGAATCATTTAGTTTTAAATCACTAATATTAACATCACCTAAGTAATAAAAAGTATCAAATTTCTTATTTATAACATTACCTTGTTTAGCCTTTAATGCCTTAGGTAACATAACTTGATAACAACTAATTAAAGTTGCTAAAGTATCACTTTGTATTCTTTTACCAAGTTCTAATAATTCATCATTTAAAATAACCTCTTCATCTTTAACAGATATAATATCTTTAACAGCTAAATCACTAGAATCTTTTATTTCTAAAACAAATCCCTCAAGTACTTGTTTACCAAATGGAACCTCTACTCTGATTCCAATTTTAATCATATCTTGTAATTCACTAGGTACTGAATAATCAAAAACCTTATCAATATTTTTATTAGATAATTGTACTAAAACTCCAATAATCAAAGTATCGCCTCCTCCAATAAAATTATACTAAAAAAAAAGAAGAATTACTATAATTCTTCTATTCCATCATCAAAATCATCATTTATTTCTTCATATAATTCATCTGTTGTTAAAGGTTTCAATGAAGGTTGTGCCATAACTGGTTGTTGTACTGGTACTTCAACCTTTGGTTGTACAACAACTTGTGGTTGCGCTACAACTTGTTGTACTGGTTGAACTTGTACTTGAGGAACAACTTGTTCAACAGGTTGAGCAGCAGTTGCCTCTATATTACTAGCAGCTTCTATAATCTTCTCATTTTGACTACTTCTTCTTGCAATAAATTTATTTATATCAGAAACAGTATTTTCGAATTCCATATTTCTTAATTCATCAGCAAGGCCAATAATATCTTCAAATACTTCCACTCTATCATCGTCATCATAATCATCTAAATCATAATTACCAAATCTTCTATCTTCTTTCATATTAGCATTCGCATCATCTAAATCAGATTTACTATTAAATAGATAATACAAAAACATACATATTAAAGAACCAAAAAATACTACTCCAACTATTCCAAATATATATCCCATAAGTAAAACTCCTTATATTATTCTTATAAATATTATACTATATTTTTTTCAAGAAAAAAGTAAAAATTTAAAGAAAATAAAAAAAGAGACTAAGTCTCTTAAAATAATCTAATAATATCATTAACTGTAATAACTAACATTAAAAGCATTAAAAGTGCTAAACCTACAGTACTAAACTTATTTTGAAGTTCAGGACTAACAGGAGATCCTTTTAATTTTTCAATAATTATAAATAATATATGACATCCATCAAATGCTGGTATTGGTAATAAATTAATGAATCCAACATTTATACTTAAAAATGCAGTTAAATAAAGTAAACTAGCAATACCCGCCTTACTTTGTTCACCAACTATAGAATAAATTCCAACTGGTCCACTCATTTGATTAAGTTTAACTCCACCAGTAAACAAAGCACCAACAGTAACTCCCATTTGTTTAAAGATTGAACATGTCTTTTTAAATGTATAGACAAAAGCTTGTCCAAGACCATGTGTATTTTCTTGTTTTATTTCAATACCATAAACATATGATACTTCTCCATCTTTTTTTACTTTCTTTGGTTGAACTTTATATGTTTTAGTAGTTCCATCCTTCTTTTCAACTACAAAAGTATTCTTTTTAGTAGGATCTGATAGAGCTAAATATAAACTTAAATCATCACTATTAGTAATCTTCTTACCATTAAGTTTAATAACTTTATCTCCTACATCCATTCCTGCATTAAATGCTGCACTATTTTGAACTACACCTGTTAACACAGGATTCATAGTAGTTCCTCCCCAAATAAGAGCTACAAAGAATAGTAATAAAATTGCATAAATAAAGTTATTTCCTGCTCCAAAGAACATAATTAAAAATCTTTGAAATGGAGTCTTTGCTTGTAATCTTCTATCTTCTGGAATCTTTTGTAGATCATCATCTTCCACATCTTCCCCAGCTAAAGCACAATATCCTCCAATAGGAATAGCCCTAATAGAATAATCTGTTTCACCTTTTTTTGTTCCCCAAATCTTAGGTCCCATACCAATAGCAAATTCATAAACATAAACACCTGTCATTTTAGCAAATATAAAATGTCCAAATTCATGAACTAATACTATAGAACCTAATATTAATACAAAAAGTATTAAATTAAATATAGCAGTAAAAATAAATATCCCCTCCTAAATTATTCCAAATAATATAACAAATGCCATTGTAACAAATACAATACTATCAAATCTATCTAATATTCCACCATGTCCTGGAATTAAATTAGAGAAATCTTTAACTCCATAATATCTTTTAATTGAAGAAAAAGCTAAATCTCCAATTTGTCCAATTACAGTAAGTAATAAAGTTAATAATATTACAATTACTAATGGTGTAGGTGGATTAATTACAGTTGTATAAAAAGCACTAGCAACAATAGTTCCCATTAAAGAACCACCAACAGCTCCCTCAATTGTCTTTTTAGGAGATATTTCAGGTGCTAACTTATGTGTACCAACTAACATACCTGTAAATAATGCAAATGTATCTGTAATAGTTGTAATCAAGAATAAATATATGATATATGAAATACTAATATTACGAGTAACCATTAATAAATTAAAACTTAATCCTACAAATAGTATAGATCCTACTAAAAATAATGCATCATTTAAATTATATTTTTTATTATCATTAATAAATACCATTGGTATTACAAACATAAATATAATTAATGATACTACTTTATAACTAATATTATACGAAAAATCACTAGAAGATGCGTTTAATGTTGTAAAGAAAATAACCATCAAATAAGCAATTATCTTCATAAACTTAGGAAAATCTTTTTTAGACTCCCTAATATGTAATAATTCATATAACCCCATTACTGACAATAATGACATAACAATAGTAAAAGGCCAATCTCCCATAATTAAAAAAGGCACAAATACTGCAATCATTATAATTGCACTAATAACTCTCTTTGTCATTATTGACCACCAAACCTTCTATTTCTCTTATCAAAAACTTCTAAAGCTTTATCAAATTCTTTCTCATCAAACCCAGGAAATTCAATTTCTGGAAAATAAAATTCTGCATAAGCATTTTGCCATAGTAAGAAGTTACTTAATCTAAGTTCCCCACTAGTTCTAATCATTAAATCAATAGCAGGTAAATCTTGATATAAATTCTTAGTAAATAAATCTTCATCTATATCATCAATTGATATTTCACCATTCTTAACCATTTCACAAATCTTCTTAGTTGTATCAACAATTTCAGGTCTTCCTCCGTAATTAACACAAATATTAAATATTGGACCAGTATTATCTTTAGTCTTTTCAGTAATCTCATCAATCATCTTTAATACTTTTTCTGGAAGAGGTTCTCTTCTACCT
Source organism: Bacilli bacterium (assembly GCA_016293205.1). Taxonomy (GTDB): domain Bacteria; phylum Bacillota_I; class Bacilli_A; order RF39; family UBA660; genus JAEDES01. The sequence continues at coordinate 29,859 of JAEDES010000006.1, read as the reverse complement.
GAAAATACTATTTTGACATTCTTTTTATTTTGTTTTTCAAAGTATTTTTTAAAAGCAACTGCAAATAAATCCATTAAATAATCTACTTCATCTTTAGCTCTACTAAAATTTTCAGTTGAGAAAGCATATACACTTAATACTTTAACTCCTTTAGAAAATACATAATCAGCTAAATTTTCTAAATTAGTAAATCCTTTATAATGTCCTTCCTGAGGTTTCATTCCTCTTTTTTTAGCCCATCTTCTGTTACCATCAAGTATAATCGCAACATGATTAGGTATATTTAACTCTGTATTCATAAACTACCTCTCAATCATAATATACACTTACTTCTCTAGTATATACCAATCTAAAAAAAAAAGAAAGTCAAAGACTTTCTAATTATCTAAAAATAATTTTTTGAAATTACAATAACAGGTCTAACACCAATACTATTAAGATTAGATGGAGATGCTAAAAATAGACCACCATAACCAACTCTCCAAACATAATTATCATCTTCTGCAGTACCAGTCCAATATGTCGATGAATAAATCCATTTATAAGGACAACTAAAACAAGAACTTGATGTACATTTAAAAGTATTAGTATCAGTTAATTCATCATAAGTAATTGCTCTAGCTTCATTAATAACAATACCATATTCATTTAATAATATATCACTATAATTATTTATATATGATTCTACAATACTACCAACATACGATGAATTTTTTTCTCCTTTTTGTGTACTACTTGAAAAAGGAGTTATTCCATTTCTAGGCTTAGACTCATCCATAAGACCTTTCATTTCAGGATCTTGTTTTCCAGTAGCTTTTTCCCCATATGGTTCTATATTACCATTTTTATAATAACCACTTACATATAAATTATGCATTGCAAATAATTTAACTGTATCAGTATTACTTCCAATTACATAAAATTGCTCAGTACCAATTGTAACAATTGTACCTATATTATCTATATTACCATTCGCAACAGGTAAAGCATAACCATTGTTTATTACACTACTTCCAGTTCCATCACTTTGTGTATACACTAATGTTAAACTTGAATTTAATACAGTATCTTCAGTAGGTAAATCTCCTTTTTCTAAATCTCTTTTATATTCTACCCTAACTGTAATAGGCATAGTAGAACCACTATAAAGAACTTGTTTTGTACTAACGTCTTCTCCATTTTGATAAGATACTTCATACTTTAAATATTTCTTTTGACTATCAGTAAGGGTTGGAGTAACAACAATACTATCTATCATCGCATCAATTGAACCATCATTTACAACATCAACAACAAATTCATAATAATCACCAGGTACATCTAAATGAGCACTAAAACTTAAAGTATTTCCATTTATACTAGGTGCATTATTATTTACACTTCCACTTATAACTCTAGCATTTTCTAAATGTATATTCCAATTAGACGCCACAACTTCTGCACTACCACTAATCGTAAGAACCGCAGAAAGAGCTGCATATGCAATTGTCAAAGTAAATACACATACTAAAATTACACATAATACTATCGATAGAATTTTAGAATTTACATGAAAATTAAGTCTACTCATTATCCCACCTACTATAATTAATATATCACTAACCTAAAATTTAAACAACAAAAAAGAAGATGTCACAACATCTTCTAATTAATTAAAATTTATCAATATCTATTTTAACATACTTATTATCTTTTAAAGCAGAACTAGCTTGTACTAAAGTTCTTATAGCATTAGCACATTTACCAGCTTTACCAATAACACGTCCCATATCAGACTCTGCTACTATCACTTGAATAAGTATTGTATTTTCTTCTTCAGTAGGAAATTCCTTAACGCTTACTGCATCTACATCTACCACTAAAGATTTAACGATATCTTCTGTTAAAGTTACTAAATCCATAATTACTTAACCTTCTTTACTTTTGAGTCAGCATATTTCTTCATGATACCAGCTTTACTAAATAGGTTTTTAACTGTATCTGTAGGAATAGCTCCTTGATTAAGCCATTTTAGTGCAACTTCTTCATTAATTTTAACTTGTCCTTCTCCAACTGGAGCATAAGTTCCAACAAGTTCAAGATATTCTCCATCTCTAGATTTTCTAGAATCAGTAGCAACTATTCTATAAGTAGGTCTTTTTTTAGCACCCATTCTTGTTAATCTTAACTTAACTGCCATTTATATCCCTCCATTTCCATTACTGCAATATATTGTATCTTATCATCATATAAATGTCAACCTTTTTTTGATAACACCAAACAAAAAAAGTATTCCAAAGAATACTATTTATCATTCAATACTTCAGTATCAATAAAATCTTCATTTATATTATCAATGCTCTTATCTTCTTCAAGTATTTCATCATATGGATCTTCATCATCTGAAGTCTCAATTTTTACCTTAACATTACTTACTAATTCAATACCAAGTTCTTTTTCAATATTATATTTAATTCCACCATCAACAATATCTACTTTTAAACAATTAGGTTGTTTTAAACTTCTAACAATAATTTCTTCATCGTCAGTATCAACTTCTCTCATATGAATAACTTCTCTATATTTATTATTCTCTCTAACAACATCAGTTAATCTATCATTATCATATGAATACCATATATTTACATCATAATCTCCTTCAATAATTATATCATTATTAACTTTCTTTCCACTGAAATTATGATTAATTACCCAACACCCTAATATTGTTGATAAGTTTCTATCCAAAGAAACATTATGTTCAGTTACAAAAGACTTCTTTCCTTTTGCAACTACAGCTTTTGTAACAATCTCTCTATAATTAGAAATAAGAATCCCTCCCTATTCTAATTTATGCATAAACTAAATTTATTACACAAAAAAATTATACTCTCGTATAATTTTAATCATAATCAGATGGACTAATATTAACCGCACCAGATCTTTCTCCTGCATTGCTATCATTATATTTAGAATCTCCTGGTTTATATATTTGTTCTGCATTATTCCAACAAGAGCTAATACTATAATTCTCTCCAAGTATACCCATAGTTGCATTTACCAAAGTTGGTATTGCAAAAACAGCAATTAAAGCAATTAACCAATTCTTATACATACTAAAGTTATTTTTTCTATTTGGATCAATTACACTTTTAATCAAATTTATACCTAAACCTATTATTGCAAGTATTGGTGCTAAGATTTGAATAATAGTAAAAATTCTCTTAGCAATAACAAATAATCCTACAATACCATAATTATTACAATTGGTCGCTACGTCTAAAATAAACATATTTCTTCACCCACTTAACACTATTATACACTAAAAAAACATACAAATCAAAAATTATATGTTAGAATAAATATAGATAATAAGGAGGGATTCTTATGGCATCAGCAATGATCCATTTAGCAGTAGCAAAAACATTAGAAAAATATTTAGATATAAAAAATCCAAGAGATTACTATTTAGGTTCCATCGCGCCAGATATTTCAAAACAATTAGGCGATAATAAACAAAGATCACATTTCTTATTTAATACAAGAGATCAAATTCCAAATCTAGAATTATTTAGAGAAAAATATCCTAACTTTAAAGATAATTCTTTCGATTTAGGATATTATATCCACTTATATACAGATAGACTTTGGTTTGCCCATTTCTTACCATTAATTACAAGTGGTAATTATATTAAATTATTAGATGGAACAGTAATCTTTTCCGCACCACAAGAAATACAAGGACTATTATATCAAGATTATACAAACTTAAATATTCAATTAATTGATGAATATAATTTAGATTTATCTTTATTCTACGAAGATTTTATTAAACCAGAAACTAATATTGAAGAAATCCCAGTAGATAAATTAAATGTCTTAATAGATAAAATGGGAGTCATAATAGAAAATTCAACTGCAGAAAAACCATATGCTTTTGATTTATACAAAGTATTAGAATTTATTGATGAATCTTCCCAAAAAATACTAGAAAGTCTAAAAGAAGAAATAATATAAAACAAAAAAGAGAATTTAAATTCTCTTTTTTATATCTTAATTTTAACTTTCTTATCTATATTACCCAATACTTTTATTCTTAAATAACTATCTATATCTTTACAATTATAAGCTTCTAAAACAAACTTTATATCATCAATTCCCAAAGTCTCTACTAAATATCTTAAATCATTATCTCTAGTAATATAATCGCTAAAACCTGTCATCATATAAGCATTTAAAATATCACTAACTTTTCTATAATCACCATATTTATCAAACAAACCAGAAATAACTAAATTTAAAATAAATATCTTTTTATATACCCAAAATCTATCTTGATAATCTCCTGAAAAATAAGTAAATTCTTCATTCTTCTCATATGAATCTACCGCATCAGCAAACTCATCATTAGTAATTGTACCTGGCATAAAATAATGTTCTCTATTAAAAGCTTCTCTACCATCTTGATATATAGAAGAAATAATATAATTATTAAGTAAAGCTTTACCATCAAAAGAATATTCTCCATCTGATGTATCATTATGTTCATTAAGTTTTGTTACATTAACACAAGAACCACCATCATATTTTAACATTGATCCATTATATGCAATACCACCATCTACACAATGCACAGTAACTGTATAACCATATTTATTAACTAAATCATGTTCTCTTGAACCTTTAACAGTTTTACTATGACCAATAACAACAATGACATCAGCTAAAGGACAGAGCTCTCTTATTTTTTTTCTTTCAACATAATTAACCTTATCATCTGCAATACTTTTAGCTTTACCAAAAACATCCTTTTTTCTAAACCAAAGAACTCTCTCTCCAGCACTTTGTTTACTTGGATCACTAAATAATTTATTTAAGTTGTAATCAGGATCTTCATTATATAATTTTTGATCAAAGAACGCATGAGCTAAAGCATAAACTTGTCCATTATATTGATGCATTCTTTGTAACGGTAAATTACCTAACCATGTAATTAAATCATTATATTTAGTAGGATTATCCTTCTTCAATTTAATTAAATCATCTATAGTCTTACTACCACCATTAATCATCATTGAATAAGCAGATCTATAATCATTTCTATCATTACCAATAATAAAACTATCATGGTTTCCAGGAACATAAATAACTCTACCAGGATAACGTTCACTTAAAGATTTAATTCTAAATAAAAGATTAAGTCCACCTTCACCATCTAATGAAGCTCCTCTATCAGTAGCATCTCCTAAAATATAAATATAATCATATTCATCTAAATAATATTCAATTATTTTATCAACTGGATATTCGTATGAATGGAAATCACTAAGTACTATAAAATTATTTCTTTTCTTCTCTTTATCCCCAACAAATATATTATATCTTTTTAATAAATTAACATCTTTATCAGTTAAACTATAATTACCTTGACTTAAATTCCATATTAATAAACCGATATCAGTATTAGGATCATACCCATTATTTTCATCGAAAATAACACTACTTTTATAAACCGAATTCTTATCTCTTTCTAATAATAAATTAATAATTTCATTATTATCAATCTTATACATTTAACCCACCCCTAAATAGTGCCCATATTATACCACAAAACTTAAAAAAAAGCAAAAAAAAAGAGACATAAGTCTCTATTCATTTAATAATTTGTAAAAATAATCATTCATTTCATCATTAACATAACTAATCATTTGATTAACTTTATCTAAATATCTTAAATAATCACAATATATTGGAATATTATTTAATTTTTCTAAAACTGAATCTAGTTCAATCTTTACATTTTCATCTTCTAAACTTCTCACATATTTCTTTTGTAAAGACTTAACTTCTTCTACTAAAGAACATATTTCTTCATTAGATTTCATCACTTCTTTTAATCTAATACATTCCCTATATTCAAATGTATTAGTAATATACTCTACTAAGTTATTTAACTTCTCTTCCATCTAAACTCCAAGTCTTAGCAGAAGTAATCTCTACATTAACAATACTACCAACTTCAATTTCTCTATCACTTTCAAAGTTAATAAGTTTATTAGTATCACTATATCCAAAATACATATTTTTCTTATCAGATACACCTTCTACTAATACTGGTACAACTTTACCTTCTAATTTCTTATTGTTTTCTAAGAAATATTTATTAACAACTTCATTTAATCTTTGTAATCTTTCTTCTTTTTCTTTTAAACTTACTGGATCATCTAACTTACAAGCAGGTGTTCCTTCTCTTTTAGAAAAGATAAAAGTAAAAGCATTATCATATTTACACTTATTAACTAAATCCAATGTTTCTAAGAAATCTTCTTCTGTTTCTCCTGGGAATCCTACAATAATATCAGTAGATATACTAACTCCAGGAACTACTTCTTTAATCTTATTAAATAACTCTAAATAACTTTCCTTAGTATAACGTCTACCCATTAATTTTAATATTCTACTAGAACCACTTTGTACTGGTAAATGAACACTTGGCATAATATTTTTATATTTACCAATAACTTCTATCATTCTATCTGTAAAATCCCATGGATGAGAAGTCATAAATCTAACTCTAGGAATATCTTTTAAAGCAATCTCTTCTAATAAATCACCTAAAGTATAATCATCATATAAATCTTTTCCATAAGCATTTACATTTTGTCCTAATAAAGTAATTTCTTTATAACCATCTTTTATTAATTCATCTACTTCTTTTAAGATATCTTCTTTTTCTCTACTTCGCTCCATTCCTCTAGTATAAGGAACAATACAATAAGTACAGAATTTATTACATCCATAAATAATATTTACATATGCTTTATAGTTATTTGCTCTAACAACAGGTAATCCTTCAACTAAATCACCTTCTCTAGAATAAACTTCTATTTGTTGTTTATTTTCCTCAATCGCTCTATCAATAATTTCTGGTAATTGATACATATTATGAGTACCAAAAACAAAATTAACAAATTTATAATCTCTCATAATTTCTTCAACTACACTTGCTTCTTGAGCCATACATCCACAAAGACCAACTATAAGGTCCTTTTTTTCTTGTTTACGATGCTTTAATCTACCAAGCATACCAAATGCCTTATTATGAGCATTCTCACGAATAGAACATGTATTTAAAAGTACTAAATCAGCATCTAAATAATCATCTACTTTAGAAAAACCTAAAGCTATAAGTAATGCTTCTATATTTTCACTATCATGTTCATTCATTTGACAACCATAAGTCTTTAAATGAAATTTCTTACCAATATATTTATTCTTAATATCATCACTAAAAGAATATTCTACTCTTTTATATTCTCTCTTATCCCTAGTTCTAGCCTCTTTATAATCAGGTAAATGCATATAACCACTCCCATTTCTACTCACAATATAATAACCGAAATCCCCTTAAAAATCAATTTATTTCTTAGTAAGAACAACACCATTATAATTTGATCTAAACTTTAACTTATTAATTAAATCAGTATAATCAACAACATTCTCCTCAGTTGCACTTGCAGCAGTTGCTAAAGTTAAATAATCAATCGCCCTAGAATAATCATTATCCCTAGTAATATTTCTATAAGCAATACCAAGTTTACCATAAATAAAACTTCTAGGATTTTCTATTTTAGACAATACTCTTTCATATAATTCAATAGCTTCTTCATACTCTTTATTTTTATATTTAAAATTAGCAAGTCTTAAAGTACCAGATATATCTACATAAGGACCATCCTTATCATAATATCTTAAGAATACTCTTTTTTTACCATCCTCTTCTTCAATAACAATACTTTGAACACAATCAGTAGCTTGACAAGTATCAGTAACAAAACTAATCTCTTCATCGCTCATTGGTTCTAACATAAGTAAACTTACTTCATTAGCTACATCATCAATAGCATCTCCTAAAGTATAAGTAATATCTAACTCCTCTGGAAGAGTAATTTCTTCTAATAAATCATCTTCTTTATCAGAAGTATCTTCCATCTTTGCAATATCTTCTTTACCAAGTAACCCTAAATCACTTTCTTTAATATTATTTTTAAATGCTTCATCTATTAAAGCCCTTCTCATTTGACTAACTTCTACTTCAACTCCACCAAGTGATTTAGACATACTAATTAAATTTAAATATACTGCAGCTTTCAGAAAATTCTTATTAATTAAATTAAAATAAAAATCTTGAATATATAAAGCAACATCAAATAATTCTTTATCTCTTCCAACACAAGATAACTCATGCATAGATTCAACAAATCCCTTATCTTTATTTAATACATCTAATTTAATTAAATTTGCAATATAATTCTTATATTGTTTTTTATTAATTCTTTCTAAATATTGATCAAGTAATAAGAAAGCCTTATCAACATCTCCACTTTGTAATGCATTAGTAATGCTAACAAATATATCACTACCTACACTTAAACTTCTAGAATCATCTTTTTTTAATTTATTAATCTCATCATTTATTCTTTCTAATAATAAACCAACACTCTTAACACTTCTAGAAACATTTTTTATAGGAAAATCTCTATATAATTGTAATGCTCTTTCATAATTATGTTTTTTTATCTCTACATATAAATAATCACTATCAGGCATATTCTCAACTTCAGGAATCTTCTTATCATTAATAACACTAATTAAATCTTCTAATATCATTAAGATTTCTTTATTACTATTAGATAGTCCATGTAAATCTCTATCTCTAATTAATAAATCTCTAACTTTCTCATATTTACCATCAACAAGTAAACTATTTATATTATTTTGATTTCTCATATCATAATATTTAACCATACTTAATAACTTCTCAGTAATTAGAATATAAATAGGTTTTTTCTTTATATTTAATTCACCTAACTCATCACTAGCTTGACTAAACTTATAGTTCATAATATTACTTCTAATTCTATTTTGACTAAGTTTATCTTCATATCTTAAATCATCTTCTCTAGTTAAAACATCTTCTAATTTTAAACCACTAACTTTATCTTTTAAATCATCAGGTAACTCAGTCATAAAACTTAATAAAAATAACCATAAATTAGCATCTTTCGTATAACAATCATTATCACCATTAATTAAAACTCTAATACTTTCAATTGCTTGTTCAAAATTATTTTTATGTAAAGAATCTAAAAACAATCTAGTATGAATTCTCCCATTATTTGCATCTATTTCTAAGCATCTATTTATTGCTTGTTGAAATCTATCATATTTTTTATATTTCTTACTAGCTAAAATATTAGCATAATTAAATAATCCATCACACTTTTCTAAATCATAAAAACCACGTCTAACTCTTCTAATCTTACCATCTTCAACTAATTTAGTAAGATCATGACTATTTAATCCTAACTCCAATAATTCTTTTGTAGTTAGTTCTTTTTTATCTATAAATTTATCATATATACTCATTTCTGTTTTAAAATTAATCATCTCGTCCCCACCTTCATAATTATAGATACACTTATAATAACACAAAAAAAATAACCAACACAAGTTGGTTATTATACATATACTATTGATGATTCAATAATACTATCTAATAATAATGATTTATTCTTCATTATTTCAGTTTTAATAACATCCATATTATCAGAAATTTCTTCTACTACATTTTTCAATGTACTATCTAGTTCTTTCTTTTCTAAATTATTAACTATAATCTCTAAGTTATTTAATTTAGCATACTTACCATAATAAGTATTTTTTACACATGAATTACATAATTTTTTAAAAGAAATAACATCGATATTATTAAATCTTTTATCTTCTAGGATTTTAAATGCTGTAAAGATATAATTATTACTAATCGCTCTATCTAATACAGTCTCACCTTTATTATTCTTCAGATTAGGAATATAATTCTTCTTCTTAGTTAATTGTTCTACGATTTTTAATGCTGCAAAAGAATCATCTAATGCTAAGATATGACCGAATGTATTACCATCATTATTTTGGTGATTTACATCCCAATTTCTTTTCTTCATAAACTTTAATACTAGGTCATATTGTTGTGCTTTTAACATTCTAGTAACTAAATCATTACCCATGTTATCACAAACATTTACATTAACTTTATTCGTATCAACAAGTTCTTCAACCATTTCATAACAACCTCTTTTAACTAGGTTGAAAATCAGGGACGGTTCCTCAGAACATGCCATAAAAATTTGTTGTTCACTATTAAACATTTCAAACACCTCTTTGTTCATGTGACAGTTATATATTCTAGCACTACTCATTCTTTTTGTCAAATTTCATCACCCTCACCTACATAGTGAACAAAAATACAAAAATATATACAAAAAATCGTGAAATCCACGATTTTTATTTCATAATACTTAATAAAATTGTACTAAATGTATTTTGAATACAATGTACTCCCATATTAGTCATAATATTATTAGACTTAACATATGCAATAGCCATAACCGCTCCCATAGCCATATATTGTAATGATTGTACAATTGTTAAATATAATGTTGCTTCTTGTCCAACTGTATGAAGTAACCCAAATAATACAGCAGATACAATAACAAATAAAACATTATTAGGAATAAATCTTCTAATAACACCTCTAAATATAGCTTCTTCTACTACAGGCGCCCAAATACATGCAACTGGTATCATAAACCATAATGGAAGTCCATTTAATGCTTCTTGATTAGCACTTTGCATATTTCCATTTAATGCCATAACTATAAATGCTGTACATAAGCTTGCAAGTAACATCATACCCCACATTTTAAATATATATTTAATATAATTTATAAAATCATTTTTTAAGAAGAAGAAATCTCTTCTATATCGTTCTCTAAATACATATAAACATAATCCAAATGTAATTAAATAATATCCTATAACAGCATAAATTCTAACATTCTCACTAAATACATTAATAAAGAATTGACTAAAATATACGACTACTAATAAAACACTTAATAATAAATCCTTCTTAGTAACTTCTAATTTTTCTAGTTTATTAATAGATTCTTTCTTTTCTTTTTTAGTCTTTTCACCTTTCATAAATATAACAGCAAAAAGTCCAATAAATGATGCTTTAGTAGCTAAACCATTAACAGTAAATAAAATCATCAAAATTAATAAGAATATTGATAACCCTTTTTTCTTAAGAATATTACCATTTAATGCAAGCATCAATAATGCAACACCTATCATCGCACAAATACCAGATGCAAAAATAACATAATTAGTTGCAAAATCCAAAGTAAATACTTTTTCTAATTCAAAAACTATTTCTGAACCCATTGCTTCTAAATCAGCTTTTAAAATTTTTAAATAGTCTTTAGCATAGTTATTTATATTAAACCAACAAAATATATTACCTATAATTTGTAAAATAGCCATACCAGCAAAAAAACCTTTTTGTTTTCCCTCGTTCATATATCCTCCTATCAAAAAAGGTTAAGAAATAAATCTTAACCCTAAATTATTACTTAGTTAATTTATTTCCACAATTAGAACAGAATTTAGAACCATTATCATTCTTATTTCCACAATTTGGACAGAATGCCATAACTCCATCATCTAACTCTTCTGCATTTGAAGGAGCACTTACTACTACACCTGAATGAGTAGGAGTATTTTGTCCACCTTGTTGTGGATATGGATTATATTGTTGAGTAGCTCCATTATTATTCATCATAGCATTATTTTGAACTGCTCCAAACATTCCTCCACTTGCCATATTCATCATACCAACACCCATGAATCCATTCATAGCACCACCTGCATTATTTGCAGCATCTTGAACTGCATTAGCATATGCACCAACAAGTGTTCCTTGTTGCATGAAACTATTAGATGATAATTCATAGTTATCAATTTTCTTTTCACTTTCTTCATCTAATGTAACTGATTCAACGATAAATCCTACAATACTAAGTCCACGATCACGAATTGGTTGATCGAATACTTTTTCATCCATAATTTTCTTAATTTCATCAGTACAACTTGGCAATTCAAGTACTGGTGTTTTATGATTAGAATTTCCTAATTCATTTAAGACATTTTGGAATGATCCAATAACTTCAGATCTCATTTGTTCAATTAACATATCTTTTCTAAATTCATCTGCAACTCCTGCAATTCTTGACATAAATACTGCTGGATTTGCAATCTTAAATGTATATTTACCAAAACATTTAACTTCTACTCTTAATGGTGACATAGTTCCAGTCATTTGATTTGGAATTGGATGAGACCAATCTTGGAATGGAATTGGTGCAGGTGTACCAAATTTATTATCCATAATTTCTTTAGCATTTAAATAGAAAACTGCTTGTTCTTTATTAGTAGCTCCATTATATACAAATCTTGTCCACATTTCTTTAAATACTGGTCCAAATTGTCCAGCAAAGAATGATGGTGATGTTGATTGATCAAAAGTATAAATACCTTCTTCAGCAGTAGCATCTAAAATTCTACCACTATCAAAGATAACTGCCATTTGACCAGGTGCAACTTGAATTGCACTATCTTTTGATATTACACCAGTTGGTGTAGATACCTTTCTCATTAAAATATCATTACCTAAGTCTTCACATCTAATATAATCTTTCCATTGATCATGTAAAGTACTTCCTACCGCACTAACGGCTGCTTTAATTAATCCCATTTATAAAACCTCTTTTCTCATTATATTTATATTATATCTAAAATCTGCGACTTCCGCCACCATGACTTCTTCCACTACTTCCACTAAATGATGAAGATCTACTTTCTCCACCACTACTACCAGAACTAGTTTGAATTCTAACCCTCGAAGTATGACTTCCAGTTTTAATTTCACCTAAGTTATCAATTTTCTTAGTCTCTTCAACTAAATAACTTCTAGATGAATTAGCTTTTCTAACCATTCTACACTGAAATAACATTATTAGTATAACAACTGTAGCAACAATACCTGCTCCAAAGAAAGCATTTAATACTCTACTACCAATTGATTGTTTCTTAACATAACTATCACCATAGTAATAATCATCTTCTTGTACACTATAATATCTATCAATGTCTTCCATAAATGAATTACATGCTGAATAATAATTTTTATTAGCCATATAAGGATAAACATTATCTAACATAATATCAATCTCAGTATTAAGATAAACATTCATTGCACTACCAGTAGTAACAATAGAATATTCTCTAACATCCATATCTATTAAAAAGATAATTCCATTTGTCTTAAAATAGTTATAATCATAAAAATCAGCAGCTTCATCTCTAACACTTTTACCAGGATTATCATCTATAGTAGCAATAACTGCTTCTAATCCTGTTTTATTAGTAAATCTAACAATAGAATTAAATAAACTCTTTTCTTGACTATCACTTAATAAATTTGCAAAATCATATACTTTTATACTTTCATCAACTGAAGGTGTATTTAAAATATCCTTCTCATTATATTGACTAACTGTTATATCACTAGGTACTCTATAATTTTCTTTTGTTCTTTCATAAGTTACTACTTCAGCATTAACAACTAAACTAAAACTAAATAAAAGTATTGCTATTAAATATTTAAATCTTTTCATATTTAACTACCAAATACAAAGAAGAAAATTATAAAAGCAACTATAAATATACCAAAGAACCAAATAGCAGTTTCTTTACCACCTATCGGCATATCTCCAATCATCTTCCCAGTTTGTCCATTCATTGCAAAAGTATACATTTTATCTTTATATTTAATATTAACCATCCATACAGGTAACATTATATAGTGACAATGTTCAGGTTTTATTACCATTCCATTATTAACAATAGTAACACTTCCGTGTCTTACTGATGACTTAATCAAATCATTACAAGTCATCATCGTTCTATCAGTTGCTCTTTCTAAACCAACCTCTTCTAAAACATCATACTTTTCTGCTAAAAACCCAGATAAATATGCATGATTATAAGGTTCTAATTCATCATAATTAAATGGTTCAATTGAATCCATTAAATCATCTGAAAATCTACTAGAAGCATCTGCTAAAACTTTCTTAAAATCAAAATATCCATGTCTTCTAACTGAATATGTATCTGTCCTAGTATATCTATATACTGAATCACTCCATGTCGTTACATCAGTTGCCGTTAAACTAACTTCTCCAGTAGCATTTAAATCATATGCCCAAAAAGGAATATATACACCAGTAACCTTTTCTATATTTTTAATATCTTTAAAACATTTAGGTACTAAAGGTTTATTTTTAGTAACTTTAGTAAATGCTTTAATTGCATCTTCTTTTATATTCTTAAAAGGAATTATATAGTTAGGTGCTCTACCAGCATCTATTTTATTTTTAAGTATAGCTGTACTTCCACAGTATACACAAAATGTTGCAGTAGTTGTATCATCAGCAATAATTTCTGCACCACAGTTATTACAGTGGTACATATCCATCTCACCCATTTTCTCTACATTAACAACAGTATTAGCTTCAACCGTACTAGCATTATTATGTTGTTGCATCTCTTCTAATGTAAAACTACTACCACAATATTCACAATCCCATTTTTGATTTACCGGATTAAAATTAATCTTCGCATTACAAGCTGGACATTTATTATCCAACACTCCCAACTTATCACTTCCTATCCTAAAAGTAATTATATCATAAAATCATAATTAATATCTTACAATATCATTACAAGTCCAAACTTTTCTAACAATATCAATAATTCCACTACCACAATAACTACAATTCTTATTACCTAAACTTTTAATAGGAGATCCACAATTAGGACAATTAAGACCTAATAATTTATTATCAAAATCAGCTTTATCTATATCATATACATATATAAATTCAACTTTCGCTCTATCTTGAACTTTCTTTCTAATAGAATTATCTTTTTTCATATAATATTCATAACTACAACCAAAATTTATAGTAGCAACACCTTCTTTCTTTTCATATGAAGAAACAACAGTTTTATGAAATCTAAAATTTTCATATGAAACATCACCATCATTAATCATACTATTAATAAAAGCTTTAATTTTACTATTAGTAATCTTACTACTATCTTTATTTTCAATACATAAATAACTTTCTAATATTTTAGATTCTGCCAATCTTTTTAATTCATTTATATTTACATCAGGAAAATCACGATTGATTTGTTCTAAATAAACACTATCCATACTTGATAAAGACTTAGGAGTAATCTCATCTTCTAATTCTGCCTTTTCAATAACACTTTTAATATCAGTAGTACCTAAATATTTCATAGTAAAATTGTTTATCTTAATCTTTATAAAAAAGTAACAAAAAACAACAAATACAATTAATAATACTACTCCAATTAAAAACCACATATTATCACCTACATTACTATAATTTTATCATAAAATAACTAATAAAAATAATTTATTTATTTCAAAAAAATATCACCCTATATAAAATAAAATTATAAAATAAAAATATAAAATAAAAAAATGTGATTTCTTACGAAATCTCACTTTTTCATCGCCTCGCTTACGTTCGCTCTTCTTACCATAGAATTTTATCTTTATCTCTTACTATTTCATAGATATACGTTGCTGGCTATAGTAAGTTTAACGTACTTTCCACTTGTGCAGCCGGGTACAAATTTGTTCCACAAATTGTACCAACTATGAAATTTTGTTTACTCAGTAAATTTAAATTTCTAGACCTAAGACTTTAAGACTATAACTGGCCTGACGCCGCGGCTGTAGTTACTAGAATAATAGCCTTCGTAGAAATCATCATCACTATGCACACTCCAAACATTAGAGCTATCAAAAGCCGCCCCGGACCAATATGTAGTTCCATAAACCCATTCTGGTGCAGATTTACAACTACAGCTTGATGCACTACATCCTAAGGCTTCTAATTCTTCATACTTTATAAGACGTGCTTCTTCTATTTCTGCTCCTTGGCTTTCTAAATATGTTCTATAACTTTCTACATAATTATATAGTGTTGAATTACTATCATATACATATGCTGGATAACTACTTACCGTACTTGACCAATAATTTGTACTTGAAAATGGTGTTGTTCCATTTCTTGTCTGTTGATTTGATACCAATCCTTTCATTGTCTCGTCTTGAATTCCTGTTGCTTCTTCCCCATATGGTGTACATGATGATGAAGATGATGATGTACACTCATTTCCTACATATAAGTTATATTTTGAAAGCATCGCAATCTTTCCATCTGTATTTGAGATTATATAGAAGTGTTCATCTCCTATTGCTACTTCGCTTCCTACTGTATTTAAGTCTCCACTTATTATAGCTGGCTTAAATGGTTCTTTTCCATTGTTAGGTACACCTGTTCCTGTTTCATCTGCTTGTGTATAATTTACTGTGAATGCTAAATCTAGACTTTCTGATTGTGTTGGTAAGTCTGATGCGCTTATATCTTTTTTAAATTCTACTTTTACTTTTAATCTTACAAATGAGTTTTTTGAAACCATTTGTTTTGCAGTAATTACTTCTCCATTTTGATACTCTACTATATAATTTAAATATTTCTTTTGGGTATCACTTAACTCTGGAGTTTTTGTAACAGAATCAATCATCGCATCAATCGATCCATTATTTACAACATCAATACTAAATTCATAAAAATCTCCTGGCTTATTTAGTGTTGTGGAAAATGATGCAGTCGTTTTATCAGTTATTGTAGGTATATTTGTTGTTGAACTTTGGCTATTTAACTTAACATTATCTAAATATATATCCCAACTTGCAGAACTTACTTCTGCTTGTCCATTGATATTTAATGTTATTGAAAGAGCTGCGTATACCACTGTCAATGTTAATACTGATACCATTACAATGGATAAAACTATATATAGTGTTTTTCTATCAGTCCTTAGGACATTATTTAAGCCACTTTTATTTTGCATTTAATTTTCCTCCTATGCTAAAAGTATAGCAAAACGCATATCAAATTTCAATCGAAAAAAAGACACCTAAGTGTCTTTCAAATTTATACTCATACTATTGAAGTATCAATTATACTATCAAGTAATAATGATTTATTTGTCATAATTTCTGTCTTTATATTATACATATTATCAGATATTTCATCTACAACAGTTCTTAATGTATTATCTAAAATTTTCTTTTCTAAATTATTAACGATAATTTCTAAGTTATTTAATTTAGCATACTTACCATAATAAGTATTTTTTATACAAGTATTACATAACTTTCTAAAAGAAATAACAAAATACTACAAATCCTATAAATATTAATATTTCTTTTAAGAATGACATCACTCATCACCTACTATAAAGATAATAGCATAAATAAAATAAAACAGAAGACTACTAATCATCTTCTGTTTTATCATTCTTTTTAACAACTTCTATTAATATTCTTCCTTCACTAGAATTACAATCTATATAAATATTATCCATAATAAATTATATGTATAAATAAATTAATAATTCTCTTGAGATACTAATTTAGCATGAATAACTTTTCTACCAGTATTATCATTAGTAGAAGTAGATAAAGTAATTATCTTATTAATAACTTTATCATTAGAGAATATAAGTTTAGTATTATGTTTATTTTCCCATACAGTCAAACAAACACCAGTAATAAATGAAGCTATAACAATAACAAATAAAACTATTAATACTGTATTCATACTCATTCCTCTATTTCTTAATTTAATTATATAATAATTAAAAATTGTAAAGAATAGAAACGACATAAATTGACAAATGCATTTACATAAAATTTACACTATAAAAAGCGTAAATTATTTTACAAAAAAAGTAGATATTACTATCTACTTTTAAATCAATTATTTTTTAGGAACTATTTTATTAATTCCACCCATATATGGTCTTAATGCTTCCGGAATATTAACTGATCCATCTTCATTAACATTGTTTTCTAAGAAAGCAATTAAACCACGAGGTGTAGCTAAAACTGTATTATTTAATGTATGTAAATAATAGTTTCCTTTTTCACCTTTAGCTCTAATACCAAGTCTTCTTGCTTGTGCATCTCCTAAAGTAGAACAACTTCCTACTTCGAAGTATTTTTGTTGACGTGGACTCCATGCTTCAATATCACATGATTTAACCTTAAGATCAGCTAAATCTCCACTACAACATTCTAATGTTCTAACAGGAATATCTAAACTTCTAAAGAAATCAACTGTGAATTTCCACATCTTGTTATACCATTCCATAGAGTCTTCTGGTTCACAAATAACAACCATTTCTTGTTTTTCAAATTGATGAACTCTATAAACTCCTCTTTCTTCGATACCATGAGCTCCAACTTCTTTTCTAAAGCATGGAGAATAACTTGTTAATGTATAAGGTAAGTTTTCCTTCTTAAGTAATTGATCTTTAAATTTACCAATCATTGAATGTTCACTTGTTCCGATTAAGAATAAATCTTCTCCTTCAATCTTATACATCATAGCATCCATTTCTTCAAAACTCATAACTCCAGTAACAACATCACTTCTAATCATGAATGGTGGAACACAATATGTAAATCCTTTATTAATCATAAAGTCTCTAGCATAACTTAACATTGCAGAGTGAATTCTTGCAACATCTCCCATTAAGTAATAGAATCCATTACCACTTGTTCTACCAGCAGAATCTTTATCAATACCATTTAATCTATCCATAATATCTGCATGATATGGAACTTCAAAGTTAGGAACTACAGGTTCACCAAATTTTTCATTCTCAACGTTTTCACTATCATCTTTACCAATAGGTACACTTTCATCAATTATGTTTGGAATAACCATCATTTTATCTTTAATAGTTTTAGTTAATTCTTCAAACTCTTTTTCATTTGCAGCGATTTCATCTGCAGTTTTAGCAATAGTAGCCTTAATTTCTTCAGCTTCTTCCTTCTTGCCTTCTTTCATTAACTTACCAATTTCACCACTTAAACGATTCTTTTCAGCTTTTAAAGTATCAACTTTAACTTGTACTTCACGTACTCTTACATCTAATTCTTTAATTTCATCAACTAAAGGTAATTTTTTATCTTGAAATTTCTTTTTTATATTTTCTTTTACCATTTCTGGATTTTCTCTAATTAATTTAATATCTATCATATTCTTCTCCTCCTATTATTTAATTTAATTATTTAAAATGATCACACGAGACTTGATCACTCTTAAAATGATTAATCCATTTCCCTATATAATTATATTTCACCTTATCATCCCCTTATAAACAAAAAAAGAATGATACCAAGGAGTGCTAAAAAAGCACGGTACCATCCTTTATTTTACTTAATTACATAACGGTATTACCCGGAAATTACTTCATCTATAGAGTAGATAAACAAGACATTGATATTCGTTTTCACCAAACACGAACTCTCTAAAATCAAATCAACTTGTTATTAGTTCTAATAATCGATTTGTTAATATTATAAGCACATTTTTAAAATTTATCAAGTTTTTTTAATTCATTTCCCCAATAAACTCAACAAATTCATGATATTTATCAACTAAAAATTCTAATAAATTTCCACCATATTCTAAAATATATGGATATAATAATACTACTAAAATACCCACTACAAGTAACACTCCAAATACAGTAGCTCCCTTTTTCTTACCATATTCAGCTTCTGTTTTAGTACGACCTTTACTATCTAATTCATCGTCTCCTAAACTAATTTGTGCACCATGTAAAGAATCAAGACTTTCTTCTCTATTACCAAATCCAATAATTGGAATCATAATAGCAGGGAAAAGCATAGTTAATAATCCACTATATCCAAATCTCTTACCAATTTTAAAGAATGTAACAAATATTGCAACAAAGTTAACTATTGGTACAAAATAAAGTAATGAATACCATCCACTACCAAAAGCAATTCTTGCAATAGTAACAAAATTTAAAATTGGAATATAATAAAACCACCATGGTTCTTTAGCTTTAACAAACATTAAACAAAAACCCGTAACTGAAAGAAATGACACACCAGCAGAAATAAGTACAGATATAATTGATAAAATGCTAAAAAGACCACTCTTAAAAATTATGAAACAAGGTAATGCTGCAATAATTATATGTATAATAGCATTCCAAAGAATACAGTTTCTCTTCTCTTTAGCATATGGATCAACACTTGTATGACTAAGTTTAACATTACCATTATTAATATAGTTTTGATTAACAACATCATAATTAAGATATTGCTTCATTGATTGATTGCTAGGATGACTATAATTTAAGTTTCCACATTTCATACAATATCTTTGACTACTACTATAAGTAGTTCCACATTTATCACAAACAATTGCTGTACCTGCTGCCCCACTAGTACCTCCACCTGTTGACACACTAGGTTGTGTAGTAGGTTGTGTTGGTGTTGTACTAACTGCTACATTAGTAGTTACTCCTTGGCCAGGAACTTGATTATTAACAACATTATTATTTTCGTTCATAAAACTCACCTATCCTAGAATAAGTTTATCATATTACTAAAAAATATTAAACAACAAAAAATAAAAAAAAGCCTATTTGGCTTCTATAATTAACTTAATAGCAGTTCTTTCTTCTCCATCTATCGCAATATCTGAAAAAGCTGGTATACAAACTAAATTCTTTCCACTAGGAGCTACAAATCCTCTTGCAATAGCAATCGCTTTAACTGCTTGATTTAATGCCCCTGCACCTACTGCTTGTACTTCAACTGTACCCTTTTCTCTAAATACATTTGCTAACGCTCCTGCTACACTATTTGGATTAGATTTACTACTTACTTTAAGAATTTCCATATTAATTCCTTCCTTTCAATTAATAATATGAAAATTAAAAATATATATGCAAAAAAAGATAGAATAAATCTATCTTATTTTATCATGTTCATATTCAAGTAATAATCTTGATACTCTTTCATAATAGTATTCATCATACCATTCATCACCAAAACCAAATACATGTTTATAATCTTCCATATCAAATGGTTTTAAATAATACTCTAAAGCCTCTTGTCCTTCAGGTAAATCATCTTCTATATCAACATCAAATTGATAAAAAGCCATTAAGAATTTTTGATTACTCTTAATAAAATTACTTACAGGTACAAAATTATCATCAGTAACAGTAATTCTAATTTCAACAACTTTATCACTATTATTACCTATTTCATTATAAATATATCCACTTTTAACAACTTTATCATCAATAATAAATTGAGCTTTAAAGTTCTTCTCCAATGAATTTAAAACACTCATAAATGGATCCTTATATTTTTTATAATTTCTAAGTCTATAAGAATATCCAATATATGCATCAGTACCTTCTATAAAAGTATCAGTATCTTTACTATAGAAATTACAAGCCTCACTATATTCATCAGTTAAACATAACTTAGTAAAATCTTCTTCTATATCTAATGCTTTTTCATGATCAATTTGATTAATAGCAGAAGTTAATCTATAAAAAGCATTATAATATGCACTATATTGAGAGAATCTATCAGTACTATTAATACCTGCTACATAAGCACAAAATTCTGCTTCACTCTCACGTAAAATACCTTTAGTATGGCATAACTCATGATTAATAGTATTAAGTTTAATAGTTTTATCTAACTTACTATCTACAATAACTCCAAATAAACTTGTATATGCCATTGTACTATCACTATTTTTCTCTCTTTCATAAGTACTTAAATCACCAACTTTAGTAACATAAGAACCTTTTAAGAAAGGATATGTAGAAGAAATATTTTTTAAATCTTTAATACTTTGATCAACTAAATTCTTATCATAAACAATCTCTCCACCAATTCTTTGAAAAGACTTAGATAAAGCCATAACTTTATTTTTATAATACTCAGTAAGTTTTAAAAGATCATCCTCAGTATAAACCTCATCAACATGATCAGAAAAATATTTCTCATTAATCTTAGCATTATTATAAGTACTAAAATCTAACCCCATAGGTAAAACTAATAAAAATGTAAGTATCGTAAACACTATACAAGAAATAACATTTGATACTATCAAAGCAATCTTATATTTAATCTTCCTAAAGTTTTCAAATATAACTTGAATAACTAATAAAAATAATATTACTAAGAATAATACAAGTAACAAATGTGCCCCAATACTAGGAACATTATTAAATAATTTAAACCCTAAATCAAAATAAGGATTTCTTAAATTAAACCACATAAATTCACTAACACTTGGAATAAAAATACCAAGTATAACAGCAATTATACAAAGTAAAAATAAACCTCCCATAATACCTAAAAATATTTTTGTAGGTAAAAGCATAGGAATCTTTCTAAATGTATATTTAAACTTGTGTTTCTTAACTTTTTTCTTTGGAACTTTACTATTTCCAGGAGCAGTATTCACTACAGCATTACTTTTATTGCTATTAGGAAAATCACTAGATATATTAGGTCCATTATTAGTATTAGAATCAGTATTAATATTAACTAAATCAACTAATGGTTTATTATCCATATATAAACACCTCTTTATTATTTACATTATACCAAAAGACCTAATAAAAAGGTATATCTATTTATAAATTACCACTAAAAATACTAATAATATTTTTTAAATATAAATCAAAAAAACTAAGTCTCTTAATATCTTTATTTATACATAAATCTCCACTCTTAATATACTTGTCATTATATACTTTTACTTTACCAATAACCTCTCCTTTTTTAAGAGGTAAACTAATATCATTAATATAATATTTAAATCTATAATTAATCTTCTCACTACTTTTATTCTCTAATATATTTAAATCATTACACATTACAATTTCTAATTCTTTATCAGATGCCTTATCAATACTTATCTTTTTAACAACTTCATCTTTAGACATAAGTTTATTCATCTTAACAGTATTAAATCCATAATCAAGTAAACTCATTGTCTCACTATTACGTATTTTACTATCTTTCTCTCCTAAGACAATTCCAATTAATCTTAAATCTCCTCTTTTAGCAGTTGCTGCTAAACAATAACCAGCATTATCAGTATGACCAGTTTTTAATCCATCTGCTCCTTCATAAAAATGAACTAATTTATTTGTATTAACTAACCAAAATTTCTTATCAGTACCTTCTCTTAAATAATCTTCATATAAAGAAGAAAATTCCAAAATACTAGGATGATTAACAACTAACTCTCTTGCAATAACACTTAAGTCATATGCAGTTGAATAATGACCATCTTCATCTAACCCAGTACTATTAACAAACTTAGTATTCTTTAATCCCAATTCTTTAGCTTTTTTATTCATTCTCTCAACAAACTTCTCTTCGTTCCCAGATATAACTTCTGCCATCATAACAGTTGCATCATTACCACTAGCCATACTAATCCCCTTCATTAAATCACGAATACTAATCTTTTCACCCATCTCAATATATATTTGAGAACCTCCCATATCTTGAGCAGTCTTACTAACAACAACTATATCATCCCACTTAATATTGCCCTTTTCTATCTCCTCTAAAATAATAATTTGACTCATCATTTTTGTTAAAGAAGCCATCGCTACTTTTTTATTCTTATTCTTTTCAAATATAATCTTCCCACTATCAGCATCAATTAATATTCCACTAACCGCTCCAGGAATAACTTCTTCAGCATAACAAGGAATATAAATACTAAAAATCATTAAAAATATACATATCTTAATAATAAATTTCATATAACCTCCTAATTTTTTTTATGATAAAAACAATATTTTTATACATATTTTTAAATTTAAATGCTATTATAGAACTAGGTGGGTAATATGATAAAGAAAAGAAAACTTAATAAATTAAACTTAATAATACTAATATTATCGATTATTCTAATAACAATTATATCTATTATATTAATAAATATAATATCAAAACCAAAACTTTCAAAAGAAGAAAAAGAATTACAAAAGAAATTAGAAATATTAAATAATATTGATCAAAAAATAAATTATTTTAATTACAACAATATAGATAGATATATTGAATATAAAAAACAAAATAAACAACTATCTAATAAAAAAATAGTCTTATATGTAAATATAAACTTAGATAAAAAACCATATAAAGATGCTAAAGAAACAACATATCTTTATAAAAACTATATATTATTAAACAAATATAATTTAGTATCAAAAACATATAAACCAAAAAACTTAGTACAAGTAAATACTGAATACGCTAAAGAAAATCTCTTATTAACAGAAGAAGCAAAAAATCAATTTATTCTTATGGCAGAAGCTGCTAAGAAAGAAAACTTAACTTTATATGCAGTATCTGGTTATAGAGACTATAATTATCAAAAGAATCTATATGATAAATATTATTCTATAGATAAAGAAAAAGCCAATGAATATTCTTCTAAACCAGGTCATTCTGAACATCATACTGGTCTTGCAATAGATATATCTAATAAAACTACATCGTATGAAGAATTTGATAAAACTGAAGAATTTAAATGGATGCAAAAAAATGCTCATAAATATGGATTTATATTAAGATATCCAAAAGATAAAACAAATGAAACTCTATATCAATATGAACCATGGCATTATAGATATGTTGGAATCAAAATATCAACATACATAAAAAAACATAATATCTCATTTGAAGAATATTATGTAAAACATATAGAAAAATAAAAAGTAGATATCAATTGAAGTTGTCAACGAAAAGTAGACACTAAAAAAATATTTATTTAAAACCTAGTTGGGTTCTATACTCAACTGGGTTTTTATATTGTAATGCAAAACTTGGACGATAATTATTATTATCCCAAACAACATCATCAATAAATTCTTGAACTGTGTTATAATTATTCTTGTCAAAGTCAATATGCATTTCTTTTTTCATCCAGCCATTTTTGGATTCAATAACTGGATTATCAGTTGGTGTACCTGCTCTAGACATAGAACGAGTCACATTATAAGAATTAAACATATTGTTAAATGACACTGAGGAATAAACGGTACCTTGATCTGTGTGGACTATTGTTTCAAGGTTTTCGTATCCTCTTTTTATTTTGTTATTTAACATTTTATTTAATGCCTCACGATGATTTAAGACACCATTTCCATGCATAGTTTCTCTAACATCGTATCCAACAATTTCATTATTAAATACATCTAAATAAAATGTCCAGTCATATGGTTTGCCTTTAAATCCAATTGTTGTTGTATCAGATACTACTATTTCAAATGGTCTTGATACATTCCAATTTCCGTTGACAATATTTTTGAATTTTATAGATTCTTCTCCAGCTGGTTTATATTTATAATGTTTAGCTTTGGATTTTATATTTAATATTTTACATACTTTATGTACTAAATTATCTGATACTATCCACCCAGTATCACGTTTTATTATTGCACTTATTCTATGATATCCATAACTTGGTTTTCTTTCATGAATGTCTTTAATTAATTTGCCTAATTCTCTACGATTAACTTCATAATTATTTAATATATCCTTATTCTTTAACCATTTATAATAACCTGATCTAGATACTTTTAATATTTCACATAAAGATTTAATATTATATTCTTTACTTAATAATTCAATTATTTCATATTTAGCTTGTGTTACTTCGTGAATTTTACATACATACCATCTTCTTTCATTAGGAATCCTTTTTTTAACATTTCATTCTCAATTCTTAGTTTCATATTTTCATATTCTAATTGTTCTTCCTTAGTTAAATTCTTTTTACTAGAATATTTTGTCAATGCATTTCCTGGTTTTCTCTTTGGAGTTAATCCATTCATACCTTTATTTAAATATTCTTTTTTCCATGTTGAAAGTAAACCAACATTCATATTTAAATCTTTAGATATTTGTGTTAAACTTTTTTCCATTTTAATCGCAGGTTCTATAATTTTATATTTTTCTTCAGCAGACCATTGTTTAAATTTTTGACCTTTATTTGCCATATAATCATCTCCTTTATTAAATTATAACAAAAATAAAAGTATACACTTTTTTTTGTGTACACTTTTATATTACAACTTCAATATCAATCTACTTTTTTCTTTATAAATAAATATAATTTATAAAACATACTAACTATTATCCAAATAACAAATATTAAATTACTTACTTGAACAATAGATAAAACTGTATCATTAGAATAAATACTAACTATATTACCTAAATCAATTCCATTAGTAGTAATTAAAATTACATATAAGAAGAATAGTAAAAATATTATAAAACTACATATATAATTAAATATTTTTTTAAATATACCCATATCTTTAAATAAAGTATAAACATTATTTATAATCATAAATACTACTATAAAGAAATATACAACCGGAGAAGGAAAATAAATATAATTCATAATTAATTTAATTGCTTCTCTAACTGAATATTCTACATAATCAAAATGACTTAATATTACTCCAAAGAATGTACCTAAATATATCCCCAGTAATATCATACATATAGTTTTATTCTTTAATTTTAAATTAATAATCATTAAACTAAATAAAACTAGTCCAACAATAAATACAAAAATATTTGGAAAAGATGAAAACATATATTTAAATATAACAATAATTTTATCAAGTAAAGACAAATCCAATTAACTCACCTTCTCACACTAATTCTGCAATATATACAGTCTGACTAGAATCATTATTTTTAGTACATGTAATTAATGTTAATGTTGTCTTATCATAATTTCTATAAATTGTAACTTTACCATTCTTCTCAACATTATATATATTAACGATTCTGTATGAATACTTAGTACCTTTATGAGTAATATAAGCCATATCTCCTATTGATAATTTATATAAGTTTTCAAAATATGAAACATATGCATCACCAGAATGAGCCATTAATATTAAATTACCTTTATCTACATAAGGCATACTAGATCCTTCAACCATCGTAACATTATACTCTATACTATTATAACGATTACCTATATTATAAAAACCTCTTTTTAAACTAATTCTTGGTATTTCTAAAACACCATAATATTTATCATAATTAATAACATAATTATTTTTATTATTACTAGTATTATTGTTATTAGTAGTAACATTATTATTTTCCACAGGTTTTTCTTCTATAATATTCTCCACCTCTGGAACATCTTCAATCTCTTCTTTAACATTAGCATCCATCATTTTGATGATCATTTCATTAAATACATCATTACGTATTTTAATTAAGTAATTGGATGATACTAATACAACTCCCACAAATACAAGGAAAGAACCAAAGGTTAAAATTTGGCTCTTTTTAATTCTTTTTCGCACTTGTATAAAATACTCCTAAACCACTTAATAATAAGATTAATCCAATAATATATAATGTTGCTGAATTATCTAAAGCAGTATCTGGAACTGTAGGAGTATAATTTAAATCTACATCAAGTGGAACACTTAAGTTATTATTAACTTTACTAACACTTGTTACTGTTTGAGATGTATCTGCTACATAAATATCTGCAGCATATGAATCAAATGATCCTAATACATTGACTTCTATTTTCTTTTTTTCTTCAGTAACTTTATCTACTGGAATCTTAAATGCAAATTTTGTTCCAGGCGCTAAATTAGTAACATCTTTAATTTCATTACCATCTTTATCAATAATCTTTGTTCCTTCTGGAGCATTTTTAGTTTTTAATTCATATCCATTAAATGAACCAATTGATTCTGATAAAACAGTACCAACTACTTCAATATAATCAGTTTGATAGAATTTACCATCAGATGTCATTGAAACGCCTTCAGATTTTTTAGTAACATTTAAACTATTAGATGGAGCAGTTCCTAATTTTTGAGCATCTTGTAATAATTTAAAGATACCATATTTTTCCATTAAACTACTGTATCCAGCAGCAATGTCATCATCATCAATTTTAGCAACTACATTCATATTTTTATCATATAATTGATTTTCTAATAAAATTTTTTCCATAACATCTGCTGTCATATGTGTATTATTTTCATACCCATTTGTAGCTGCATAAATCCATACTGCCGATTGACTTAACCATACTTGTACGCCAACAGGCAATTCAGTATCTCCATCCATAATCTTTTTATTAGGATAAATATTAGCCATTAAATATAAAAGTCCAGAATCTAAAACTCTTTCACTTTTAACATACTTTAAATCACCTTTATAAGTAATATCTCTTTCAATACAAAATACATGTTTATTATCAGAAGTTAAAAGTTCATTAACTCCAAATCCACTAGTTTCACCATAAATCATTGTTGAAACATCTGGTGTCTTTGAAATAAATTCATTTCCTAATGTAACTCCTTCTTCTGGAATTGCAAATGAGATTTGACCAAATCCAACTACGATTAAAGCAGCAACTGCAACTACAGCAACTAATACTGCTGTAACAGAAGAACCTCTTTTTCTTGCTTTTCTTACTTTTTGTCTTTGATTATCATGCATATATATTTTTTCCATAATTCTCACCTACCATTATTATTTACATTATATCATACTATTTTTATTTAATATCAAAAATATTATTAATTTCACTACAATCAGATTTATCGTTAATATATAGTGTTGCTAAAACTTCACCTTTCTTAACTTCATCACCAATGTGTTTATGTAATTTAATACCTACTGTATAATCTATTTTATCTTCTTTAGACTTTCTTCCCGCTCCAAGAGCAACTGATAATTTTCCAAGTTCTAAAGCATCAATCTTCTTAATTACACCATTACTTGTTGACTTAATTCTTTTAACTTTTTTAGATACACTTACTTTAGTTAAATCTCCACCTTGAGCATTAACTAATTCAACAAATTTCTTATAAGCAGAACCATCATCTAATACTGAATTAACTAAATCTAAAGCTTCTTTTTTAGAAATATTTTTACCCATACTTACCATCTCAGTAGCAAGTTCAACACATACATCTACTAAGTTAGAATCAACTGATTTACGTCTTAATACTTCTACTGCTTCAATAACTTCTAGACTATTTCCTACTTTATACCCAAGTGGTGTATTCATATCACTAATAATAGTTCTAACTTCTCTATGATATACTTCCCCAATTTTAATCATTAATTCACTAAGTTTTTTAGCGTCTTCTCTATTACTTAATAATGCTCCTCTACCTACTTTAATATCAATAAGTATTTTATCAGCACCACTAGCAATCTTCTTACTCATAATACTTGACGCAATTAAAGGAATTGATGAAACAGTTCCAGTAACATCTCTTAATGCATAAATAACTTTATCCATAGGAGCTAAATTAGCAGTTTGTCCAGTTAAAGCAATACCAATTTCTCTTACTTGTTTACGTATTTGATTTTCAGTAAGTTTAATCTTAAATCCAGGAATACTTTCTAACTTATCAATAGTTCCACCAGTATATCCTAAACCTCTACCACTCATTTTAATAACTGGTATTCCACAAGCAGCAACTATAGGTCCAATAATTAATGTTGTCTTATCCCCAATTCCACCAGTAGAATGCTTATCAACTTTTATTCCAGGAATATCATCAAATTCTAAAATATCTCCACTATCAATAAATATTTTAGTAAGAGCAAAAATCTCTTCATCTGTCATTCCATTAATACATATAGCCATAAGTAAAGAAGACATTTGATAATCTTTAATATTACCATTTAAATATCCATTAAAAAAATAATCTAATTCTCTATAACTTAATTCTTTACCAAGTCTTTTCTTATTAATAATATCAACTATCATATAATCACCATCCTAGATCCTATACTACTATTCTATTTAAATATAACATAAATACCTAAAAATTACTAGATACCAATCAAAAAAGCAACTATATGAAGTGATAAAATAAATGTAGACAGTGTAAAAAAGACACTATCTACATTTTTTA
>JAEDES010000022.1 GCA_016293205.1 Bacilli bacterium | reverse complement strand
ATCAGGGTTCTAGTGTCTTTTTTATAAACTGTCTACATTTTGTTGACTAGTTCAAATGGTTCTTTTTTATTGATATAATTCTTTCTTTAATAAATCTAAATTATCAGTCATTATAGAAATGTAATTTTCTTTATTACTACGATTACTATCAGATAAGTTATCTAATTTATTAAGCTTTTCAACACTAATAGTATTATAAGTATCTACTAACTTTTGAGCTTTTTCACTAAGCAATTCTTCTTTAAATGAATAAATATAACTTATTTCTTTAGAATTAATTAAATCTTCAACAACACTAATAGTCTTATCAGTTGCATCACTATCAACACAAATAACTTCTAAACCAAACTTCTCTAAGAATTTTAAAGCACTATTTGCAACTACTATAGTTTTATTATTTGTACTTTCAACTGTTAATCTGTAATCAGCATCTAATTCACTTAATCTAATTTTTAAATCATCATAAGCTTCATCTACTTCTTTCTTTAAATAAGTACTTGTAATATATTCTTCTAACCCAATTCTAACATTTTGAGCCATCATTAGTAATGAAGAAGGATTTAACCATAATTCTTCAGGTGAATAATCAGTTTCTAATACATATGCTGAATCAATAATCTTTAAATCAGGATTTATACTTAATAAATCAACCGCAAGATCTCTTTCTTTTTCAATTAATCCATTATATACAAATAAATCTGTTTTACTAAAATCATTCTTTTGTTTTTTATTAATTTTATAATTATTAATATCAACTCCATCAGGATAAATAGAAGTAATATTAGCATGCTCATCGTATAACTCTTTAACTATGTATTCATTAGGATAATTAGTAACAATAATTTCAATGTTATCCATGTTATCTTTAGAACAACCAGAAACTAATAAACTACTAACTAAAACTAAACCACCAAATATAATCTTTTTTAATTTCATTTTTTCTTCTCCTTTATTGGTACAGGATCATAACCACTTTTACCAAAAGGATTACATCTAAGTATTCGTCTAATAGTAAGATAACCTCCTTTTATAGAACCAAATCTATCTATTGCTTCAATCGCATAATTAGAACAAGTTGGTATAAATCTACAACTATTATGACTACTAAATGGAATCTTTTGATATAATTGTATAATCCAAATTAATATTTTTTTCATATTACAATTTTACTATAATAAGTAAAAAATATCAATTATAAGTATTATCATTTAAGATATTATTTGGTATAATGATGAAGGTGATATAAATGGAAAAATTATTTGAAAAATTAAATATTAGTCCAAAAAATAAAAAATTATATGTAACAGCTTTTTCTCATAGTTCATATGCAAATGAACATAAAGCCAAAAATGACTATGAAAGATTAGAATTTTTAGGAGATGCAGTCTTAGATTTAGTAGTTGCAGACTATCTTTATTCTAATCAAAAAGAAAAAGAAGGCGAAATGACAAAAATAAGAGCTAGTTATGTATGTGAAAATGCTTTATTCGAATATTCAATGAACTTAGGTTTAAATGAATATATCAAAGTAGGGCATGGAGAAGAAAAAGAAGGTGGAAAATTCAAAAAAGCTATTGTTGCTGATATATTTGAAGCCTTAATAGGAGCAATATACTTAGATTTAGGATATGCAACTGCTAGAAAAACAGTATTACAAATAATTGTTCCATATATAGAAAATCCAGATATAACATTCTTTAGTGATTATAAATCTGCATTACAAGAATATGTTCAAACAGTTCAAAAGAGTTTAACATATAATTTAATAAAAGAAGAAGGACCGGCTCATGAAAGAGTATTTACTGTTGAAGTTGAAGTAGATGGTATAACTTATGGAGTAGGAGTAGGCCAATCTAAGAAAGAAGCTGAACAAGAAGCAGCGAAAGAAGCCTTAAAAAAATTAGCAGTTTAATTGCTATTTTTTTTAATTAATGATATAATTTTAATGTTATTTTGAACCTTGATGTAAAAAAATATTTTTTTAAACCGTTTCCAAATTTATATATAAAAAGAATAAAAATAGTTAAAATATTTTTCTTTTGTCATCAAGAATAATAAGAAAGGAAGAGAAAAATGAGTAAAATAAAAATATTTAGTTTAGGTGGTCTAAACGAAAATGGTAAGAATATGTACATTATTAATGTAGATAAAGATATTTTCGTATTTGATGCCGGACTAAAGTATGATAATGATTCTAATTTAGGGATTGATTATATTATTCCAAATTATGATTACTTAATTAAAAATATTAAGAATGTAAAAGGTATATTCTTAACACATGGACATGAAGGTAATATGGGAGCTATCCCTGATATTTTAGAACAATTACCTGATGTACCTGTATATGGTACAAAATTAACTTTAGAAATAGTAAAAAATGATTTAACTGAAGAACAAATATCTAAAGCAAACTTCAAAGAGATAAGACCTCATTCAAAATTATCTTTTGGAAAGAATGCTCTATTTCCAATCAGTGTAACACATTCTATTCCAGATGCAGTATGTTATGTTTTATATACTGAAGATGGAGCCATTGTTTATACAGGAGACTTCGTATTTGATTCAACTATGATGGGAGCATACAAAACTGATATTGGAAAACTTGCATATGTTGGAAAACAAGGAGTTTTATGTTTACTAGCAGAATCATTCTATGCTGATAAAACTGGTCATACATCTCCAAATAATAGAGTAGCTGGATTTATTAGAGAAGTATTACATAAGAATGAAAATAGAATTATTGCAACTGTTTTACCTGCACATTTCTATAGAATTCAAGAAATATTTAATGAAGTATCAAAAACTCATAGAAAAGTAGTTATTATGGGTAAAACATTACAAGATATGATTAATAAAGCTATATCACAAGGATATTTAACTATTGATCAATCAAAGATTGGATCATTAACTGATATAGAAACAAAAAATCCATTAATTTTAATTTCAGATGAAAAAGAAAAACCTTTCGCTAATCTAGAAAGAATAATTAAAGGATATGATAAATTTATTAAAATAAAAGAAACAGATACAATCTTTATAACAGAACCAAGTTATCCAGGAATAGAAAAAAGAATGGCTATTATTATGGATGAAATTGCAATGTTAGGAGCAAATGCTGTAAGCCTATCAAGTAAGAAACATCTTCTTCACCATGCATCACGTGAAGACCTAATGTTAATGATTAACTTAATGAATCCAAAATATTATATGCCAGTAAAAGGAGAATATCGTCATCAATATGCTAATGCTGAAATAGCTGAAGAATTAGGTATTCCAGTAGAAAATATTTTATTAAAACAAAATGGTGATGTTGTAGAATTTGTAAAAGGAAAGAATACAAACTCAACAGAACATATCCAAGTAGATGAAATTCTAATTGATGGAAAAAATCAAGGAGATATTGGAGACTTAGTATTAAAAGATCGTGAAATGCTAGGAGAAAATGGTATTGTAATTATCAGTTGTACACTAGATAAAAATACTAAAGCTATCGTAGGTGGTCCAGAAATTATAACTAGAGGATTCATCTATGTAAAAGAAAGCCAAGATCTTCTAGAAGAAACAAAAACAATATCTAAAGAAGTAATTGAAACTTCAATAGTAACAAACGCTAAAAGAGTAGACTATTCCAAAATAAAGAATGATGTACGTGATGTTCTAGGTAAATTTTTCTACAAAGAAACAGAATCAAAACCAATGATCATTACAGTAATTCAAGAGATTTAATATGAAGAAAATTATAATATCTACAACAATAATAATAGTATTAATTTTAACAGTAATAATAGGTTATAATATAAAAATCTATTCAGGTACCTTGGTATGTACTAATACTTATGAAGAAGATAGTGTATCATTTAAAACTATATATAAAGTAGAATATAAAAAGAAATATGTCACTAAATTAGTATCAATAGAAACAATAAATACATATGATGTAACATTATTAAATGATTATAAAACTAATTTAGAAATGATGTATCTAAGATTTAATGAAATACCTCATTATCAAAATACTATTTCTATAAAAGAAAACACACTAACTTCAAAAACTATAATTAATTATAGTAAAATAGATTTAGATGAATTAATCAAAGTAGATTCATCATTTAATGAAGTAATTAAAAATAATAAAATATCAATTACGAAATTAAAAGAACAATATGCATCAACTGGTGCACTTTGTAAATATAAAAATTAATCATTTTGTTTATCAAAATGATTTCTATGTCCTTGTAGCTCAGTTGGATAGAGCAACTCTCTCCTAAAGAGTAGGTCGTTGGTTCAATTCCAATCAAGGACACCATAAAAAATAACTTGTCATATTGACAAGTTTTTTTATTATAAAGTAGTTATCAATATAAAAATATGTTATAATAACAAAAGAAAACTATTAAAAGGCGGTGTACTAGATGGAGGAAAGTAATAAACAAAAACCAACTACAAGAAAAACTAAAGATCAAATTCTAGATGAAGTAGTAGAAAAAGCCCATCAACAAAAACAAAAGAAAAAGAAATCTACCCAACATCAAGAATATAGACCTAAACATAATGGTCAAAATAAAAGACCTAATGAACAAAAACAAACTACTAAACCCAATCAAGTAGTTAAGACAGTTCCAAAACAAACAAAACCAGCAGCAAATCAGCAACCAAAAAAAGAAGTAGTTAATATTGAAAATAAGCAAGCTGTAAAGAAAGAAGAAGTAAAAAAAGGTGAGCCAAAACAAGAAGTAAAAGTAGAAACTCAAATTAAAAGAGAACGTAAAAGAGTAGAAGACGATTTAATAGAACAAAAAGAATTAGTTTCTCAAATAGCTGAAAAATTAAAAGAAGAAGAAAAGAAAACAGAAGAAATAAAAGCAAAAGAAGAAACTAAGATAGAAGAACATAAACAAGAAGAACAAAATAGAAAAGTAAAACTTAAAAATGCTCGTAAGAAAAATTTCAGAGCATCAGTAAACATTATAAGTTTAATAATTGGAATACTCTTCTTACTAAGTATGGCTACAATGTTTGGATTAGTAACATATTTAAATATTTTACCAGCAAAATTCTTTATACCATTTACAATACTAACAGCAATATTTACTTTATTAGTATCATTCATGTTATTTAATTTTAAGATTAAAAAAGGTATAAAGATATTCTTCTCAGTATTAGGAATATTAGTAGTTGCAGTATCTGCAGTAGTATTAAATTATGCAATACATACATTTGACTTCTTAAAAGATATTTCCAATGCAGATTTAAAGATAACTGAAAAATACTATGTAATGGTTAGAGCTGATAGTCCATATAATAAATTAGAAGATATCGCTACATTTACAGTAGGTACATTTAATGAAAATACAAATATTTATCAAGAAGCAATTAAAAAATTAACAGAAAAAGTAGAAGTAACATTAGTAGAATGTGATTCATCTATTCAAAATGTAGATAATTTATTATCAGGAGAATCAACTGTTATTCTTTTAAGTAACTTACATAAAGAACAATATCAAGAAGAAAATAAAGGCTTCTCAGACCAAGTAAAAATACTTGAAACAATAGAAGTAGAAACAAAACATAAAGAAAACGAAGTAGTAACAATTAAACCAGTGTCAGAAGATGTAATGACTATTTATATTAGTGGTATTGATACATATGGTGGAATCAACTTAAGAAGTAGAAGTGATGTTAATATGTTAGTAACAGTAAACAAAAAGAATCATGAAATACTTCTAACATCAATCCCAAGAGATTATTATGTTCAATTACATGATACATATGGATATAAAGATAAATTAACACACGCTGGAATCTATGGCATAAATATGTCAGTTCAAACAATTCAAGATTTTATGGGAATTGATATAAACTACTATGTAAGAGTAAACTTCTCAACACTAGAAGCAGTAGTAAACTCTATTGGTGGAGTTGATGTTTATAGTGACCTTACTTTTAGACCACTACATCATAAAGCAGTAGTTATAAAACAAGGTATGAATCATATGGATGGAAAAACAGCTTTAGCATTCGCAAGAGAAAGATATGCATACCAAGATGGAGATAGACATCGTGTAAGAAATCAACAAGAAGTATTAAAAGCAATAATAAGTAAAGCAACAAGTGATGTTTCTATTTTAACAAGATATACAACATTATTAAATAATGTATCTGGGTATTTCCAAACAAATGTTGATATGAATGAAGTTGCAAAAATTGTAAAAATTCAATTAGATGAAATGCCATCATGGACAATAAAACAATATAGTCTAGATGGTACAGGAAGTAAACAACCAACTCATTCTATGGGAGCAACACCTTTATATGTAATGATTCCAAATCAAGATACAGTAAATACAGGTTCAAGCTATATTAATGGAATGACTAAAGGAAAGACATTCAAAGAATTAGGATTAAATTAAACGTGATTTTTATCACGTTTTTTCTTTAAAATAAATTTAATTTAAAGTATAATTAAAGTATAAATAATAGAGGTGTATAATGAAAAATATTGAAGTTGATATAACAAATATCGAAAACTTAGTAGAAACATATAATATCTATCAAATAAATAAAGATTTATTAAATTATATAATTGAAAAAGCATCATCTGCAGAAGATGGTGAAAAAATTAAAATAACTATTCAAAATAAAACAAAAGTAGATGCAAAAAAACTAATTACTGAAGGCTTAGAAGAAGCATTAAATAAATCTAAAATAAGACATGCCCATATAAATAGAATGCAGCTAATTTATTTTATCATAGGAATAATATCAATCTTCTTAACTTTATTCATTCATATAGATGTAATTGATGAGATAATTTTAATAGGAGGATGGGTCTTTATTTGGTCTGCAATCGAATTAGAAATAACCTCAGATTTTAACGAATTAAGAAAAAGAAAAATAATTAAAAAACTATTAAAAAGTGAAATAGAAGAGAAAGAATTATAATAAAAATTAATAAGAGTTTTTTAACTCTTTTTATTTACTATAAATTAAAATTGTAGTATTATAATACCACGAAAAGAGGGATTTATATGCAAAATTCATTTATTGCAACAAGAATGAAAAAACATCCAATCGCAAATGGAGAAGCAATATATAGTGTGGTTGAAACTGTAGTAGGTACATACGATCCAGAAACTAAATTATTTACAGATGAAAATGGAGTAGTATATAAACATATTTTAGATAATTCTAAAGCAAGTAGTGAAAAAGCAAAAAAAGAATATTATAACCTTGCTGATGCAAATATATTAAAAGATAGATATCCAACTTGTACTGAGATGTACGAAGTAGCAGAAATGTACAATGATGAAAAATGTAGTACAATTTATTATACTGCAAATCTAGATCCACAAAAGCCAATTATTATGGCTATTGATACCGATAATTTAAAAGAAGTATTTAGACAACAACAAGACCCTAATAGAAGAGCTGCTCTACCATCAGAAGCCGAAGAAACAGCTGAATTAATTGCTGCTATCGCTAGTGGTTGCTATTCCGAAACACAATTAGAAGATATTAAAGAATCTGCTTTACTTAATATAGAGTACTTAAAATCAATTATTGAATCATGTGATGAACATCTAAAAAAAGATGAAGAATCATGTAATTATAATATAAGAGAAGTATTCCAAAAAGTAAAAGAAACGGTTGTAGATCAAGATGAAGCTGCTAAAAGATTAATAGTAGAGATTGAAAGAAATCTAGATCAAACAGATGGTACAGGTATTTTGATTACAGGTAACACAGGAACAGGAAAAACGCTGTTAGTAGAAACAATTGCTAAGTATATTGATAGACCATTTATATCAATTGATTCATCACAATTATCTTCCCCTGGTTATGTAGGTAAAAAGATAGAACAATATCTATGGGATTTATTTGTAAAAAGTGGTTATGATTTAGATGCTGCTGAACATGCTATTGTATACTTTGATGAAATTGATAAAAAAGGCTCAGAAAAGAAATCAGATGTAGGTGGACAAGCTGTATTAAATCAATTATTAAAGTTTTTAGATGGAACAACATATAAAGCAACAGACAATCCTCAACATGTAACAGAACAAAACTCAGTAGATATTTCAACTGATAATATGTTAGTTATCGCAGGAGGAGCTTTCTCAGAAATATATGAAGCAAAAGCACCAACTCCAATTGGATTTGCCTCAACAGCACCACAAGCAAAAGATCCTGAAATAAAAGACTTTATTGATAAAGCAATGATGCCAAAAGAATTAATGGGAAGATTACCAGTTATTATTCACTTAAACCCCCTAACAATTGATAGTTTAAAAAGAATTCTAACTAATTCAGATAAATCAGCTTTAAAATTACAAGAAGCAAACTTTACTAAAAAAGGAGTAGAATTAAAAGTAACTCCTGAATATTTACAAAGAGTAGCTGAAGTTGCTCATGAAAGAAAAATAGGAGCTCGTGGATTAAGTAAGATTATTAAAGATACAACATGGAGACCATATGATATCGTTTGTTATGAACAAGATGTATATGATCAAGTAATCTTAGATGAACAAACTGTATCAAATCCCGAACACTTCCAACTAGTAAAAAAAAGAACTAATTAATTAGTTCTTTTCTTTGTCTTATAATATCTTTTAATTTCATTAACACTTCTAGTTTCATCTTTAGCAACTTCTATAGAATCATAATCAGCATATAAACAAGATGCTTTGCTACTATTAGGATTATGTCTACTTACATCTCTTACAAAAGCTTCAGCTTCTGTAAATGAAGGTAAATAAGTGTTATGTTCAAAATTAATTAAACGACCAGTAAAGTTTCTATAAAATAATGAGTCTTTAGCAACAACAACAGAATCTAAGTCTAATGCAACTATAAGTCCATCTTCACTTACTTTAAAGTCCTTAACATATAAATTCTTTAATGTTCCTCTATAAATCATATAATACCTCCTGTTTGTCTTAATATTATAGCATAATAATCCAAATATGAAAAATAAAATTAAAAAAAAGTATTGAAAAACTAAAATTAGTTTGATATAATCAATATGTTCCTTGAGAAATGGCGATGTAGCTCAGTTGGCTAGAGCGTCCGGTTCATACCCGGAAGGTCGTGGGTTCGACCCCCTCCGTCGCTACCATTTGAATTTAATACTAGATAGAAATATCTAGTTTTTTTGTGCCTAATTTATGATAAAATAAAAAAGAGGTATAATATGAAAAAACTAAATTCTAATCATTTAAAAATAATTGCCATCATCGCCATGACAATTGATCATCTAGCAGACTTAATATTTCCAGGAATGCCACTAAAAGTAATTCCAACAATATGTCATATAATTGGAAGGATTACCGCACCAATTATGTTTTTCTTTATATGTGAAGGATATCATCATACAAAGAATTTAAAGAAATATCTTATAAGATTATTTATCTTTTCAATAATATCCCATTTTGCATATTGTTTTGCTTTTGGCATAAATTATATTCCTTTCCAAACAGGAGAGGTATTTAATCAAACAAGTATAATGTGGACACTATTCTTTTCAGTAGTAGGACTACATATAGCATATGGAGATACAAAATTAAAAGAATGGCATAAATGGATTTTAATAATATTATTAAATTTTATAACATTCCCAGCAGATTGGAGTTGTATAGGTTTAATGATCATAATTTCAATGTATCCAAATAGAAATAATATAAAGCAACAAATGAAACATATGATGTTATGGATATCAATGTATGCAGTAGTATCATTTATCTTTGTAAATAAAGTATATTCATTTATTCAATTATTTGTAATATTAGCATACCCATTATTAAAAAACTATAATAATGAAAAAGGTAAAATAAAATGGTTAAAATGGTTCTTCTATATTTATTATCCTCTACATCTAATAGTAATAGGCATATTAAGACTAATTGTACATGGAAATATTCCATTACTATTTAATTAGAAAAAAATATTTGATATAATTTAATTATAGGAGGAAATATGAAAGAGAAAGTTAAATTTTATAGATGCCCAGTATGTGGGAATATTATTGAAGTTATAAATGGAGATGTAAGTAGAGTAAAATGTTGTAATCAACCATTAGTATTATTAAATGCTAATACTGAAGATGCTGCATTAGAAAAACATGTTCCAGTATATGAAACAGAAAATAACGAAATAATTGTAAAAGTAGGGGAAGTGCTTCATCCAATGGAAGAAAAACACTATATTACATTTATTGCTCTAGTAACAGATAATAATGTAATTAGATATGATTTAAACCCAACAGATGAACCAATAGTTAGATTCCCATATGTAAAAGATTCAATAATTTATGAATATTGTAATTTACATGGATTATGGAAAAAAGATGTAGAATAAACTAGACAAAACGTCTAGTTTTTCTTTATAATTTAACAAAATAACTAAAAATATGTTATAATATTACTAGACGATTATTATGAAAAGACAATTATGGATGACCTCTAAAACATAAAAAATATAATAGAAAGAAGAGGTAATATGACAATATACGAAATACTTGATGAATTAAAAATTTCATATGAAGAAATATCACATAAAGCAGTGTTCACAGTAGAAGAAGCTAATGCAATGCAAGAACAAATAAATGGAGTAGGATGTAAAAATCTATTCTTAACAAATAAAAAAGGAAAATACTATATCTATTAGTAAACAAGCAAATTTAAAAGAATTACAAATATTTTTAAATGAAAAAAGATTATCATTTGGAAAAGAAGAAGAGTTAAATGAAATTCTAAAGTTAACTAAAGGTAGTGTTACACCATTAGGAATTATCAATGATAAAGATAATTTAGTTACAATTCTTTTAGATAAAGACTTAATAAATAAAAGAATACTAGCACTTCCATTTGTAAATACCAAAACAATCTCTTTAGAATATAAAGATTTAATTAAAATAATAGAATATACAAATCATAATTACATAATAATTGAATAGAAAGAAGGTTTAATATGATATTAGAAATAATAATTATTTGTTTAGTTGGGACATTATTACATTTTACTTATGAAATGAGTAATCACAATAAATTAGTAGCATACTTTTCTGCAGTAAATGAATCTACTTGGGAACATGTCAAAATAGCTTTAACGCCAACATTTATCTATGCAATAGTAGATTACTTTTTACTAAATGGGAATAACTTTTTCTTTGGAAAATTCATCTGTCTATTAACAATAATTATAATGATTCCGCTCTTATTTTATAGTTATTCAGTATTTACAAAGAAATCAATTCTTCCCATAGATGTAACGTGTTTCTATGTAACTATAACGACTAGTCAAATACTTTCTAATTATATAATGAAGTTAAATGATTTAGGTAATATCTATAATGTAGTTGGAATAATGGGAATAATAGTAATATTTATAATGTATAGCCTATATTCTTATTTCACACCAAAGAACTTTATTTTTAAAGATCCAATTACAAAAGAATATGGTCTAGAAGGTCATCCTTGTCATGATCATGGACATAAACATTCCCATAAACACAATCATAATCATTAAAAATTTGCATTTTTTTAATAAATATGATATAATATAGCAGTCTTCAAAAAAAGGGGAGACTAAAGGGGAAGTTGAATATAATGACAACATTATTTATTATATATAAAATTTATAATGTCTTTAAGAAGAACAAAGGACTAATTAAAAGTTAATCCTTTGTTTTTTTATTTGATTTTTAAATATATATAGTATAGAATTATATATGAATTGAAAGAGGTGTAATAATGGAAAAAAACGAAAGAATTGAATTAGCAGAATTAATCTTTCCAAATATTAAACATGATAGAGAATATTATGAAAAAATGTATCCAGAAAGGAATTTACCAGAAGGAGCAATGGTAACAAGATTTGGACCATCTCCAACAGGCTTTGTACATATGGGTAGTCTTTTAGTAGCATTCATTGATGCTATCTATGCAAAACAATCTCAAGGTAAATTCTTTTTAAGAATTGAAGATACAGATCAAAAAAGAAGTGTAGAAAATGGTATCGAAGGTATTTTTAATGACCTTAAAGCATTTGATATTATTCCAGATGAATCTCCTTTAGCAGGAGGAGAATATGGTCCTTATATTCAATCTGAAAGAAATGAAATCTATCAAACTTATGTAAAAGATTTAATTGTACAAGGATATGCTTATCCATGTTTTATGAAAGAAGAAGAAATTGCATCAATCAGAGAAGAACAAGAAATAAATAAAACTAAACTAGGTATTTATGGACATTATGCAGTAGATAGAGATTTAGACTTAGAAGAAGTTAAATCAAGAATTGCAGCAGGCGAAGAATATGTAATAAGATTAAAATCTCCTGGTAATGCAAACAACACAGTAGAATTAGTAGATTGTATCAAAGGAAAAATGAAATTCCCAGAGCATGATATGGATACAGTACTTCTTAAAAAAGATGGAACTCCAACATATCACTTCGCTCATGCAATTGATGATCACTTAATGCATACAACTCATGTTATTAGAGGAGATGAATGGGTATCAAGTGTACCTCTACATATTCAATTATTCCAAATCTTAGGATTTAAACAACCTGAATATGCACATATCGCTCCAGTAACAAAAAAAGAAGAAGGAACAATCAGAAAATTATCAAAAAGAAAAGACCCAGAAGCAAAAGTATCATACTATGAGGAAGTAGGATTACCAATTGAAGCAGTTAAACTTTATCTAGCAACAATCCTAAACTCTAACTTTGAAGAATGGTATTTAAATAATACAGATAAAAAGATTGAAGACTTCACATTTACATTTGATAAAATGGCTATCGGTGGAACATTATTCGATTTAGACAAATTAAATAATATTTCAAAAACTTACTTCTCTCGTAAGAGTGGAGAAGAAGTATATGAAGAAACATTAAAATATACTGAAAAGTTTGATCAAGAATATAACAAATTATTAAAAGATAATAAAGAAGATATGATTAAATTCTTATCAATTGAAAAAGATGGAGATCGTCCACGTAAAGATATTGCAAAATACTCAGATGTTAAAGAAGAATTCTCATATGCAATCGATTCATTATTTGAGAAAGAAAACTTCTCCAAATTAGACTCAGAAAAAACATATGATGTAGAATTAGTAAGAAACTATGTTAATACTAAATTAAACTTAGATGTAACAAATGATGAATGGTTCCAAACAGTAAAAGAATATGCTTTAGAAAATGGATATGCTGCTAGTCCAAAAGACTATAAAAAGGATCCAGAAGCATTTAAAGGACATGTTGGTGACTTATGTGAAGCTATTCGTGTAATGGTAACAGGAAGAACTAAATCACCAGATTTATTCTCAATCATGAAAGTTCTAGGTAAAGATAGAATTAATGAAAGAATTAATTCATTTGAAAAATCCCAAAAATAAAAGAGACTTAGTCTCTTTTATTTTATTTGAATAAACAAATCTTTTTAACTTCACTACGTTTAATATTATTCTTATAAATATCTATTCGTTTTAATAAAGAACTAATATCAGGTAACCTAGTTCTAATAATTTCTAACTCCTTATCACTTATTTGACTATTAACTTTAGTAAATTTTCTATAAGTTAACGGAGAAACACCTAATATTTTAGTAAAAGTTTCAGAATAATATTCTAACGAAGAATAACCACTATTTAAAGCAATCTTAATAACTAAATCATCAGTGTTTTTAAGTAATTCTAATGAATTATATATTCTTCTTTTATTAATATAATCCATAATTGTAATATCTAATTCTTTTTTAAATATTCTCATAAGATAATCTTTATTAAAATAAAAGATAGAACTAATCTCATCCATAGTAATTCTTTTATATAAATTATCATCAATGTAATTTAACATCTTAACGACTAATTCATTAGAATACATATTATCCCTCCAATATTATTATATCATTAAAAAATACCTAAAATATTAAAAGTCGTTATTGTTTAAATTATTTGACACTTTTTATGGTTAAATGGTAAATGAAAGGAGAGGATATTATGACATATGCTCGTTGGACATCAAAAGAAGAAATGATTGCCAAACTTACACCAGTAAATAATGATACTGTATTAAGAAAGGTAGGAACT
This sequence comes from Bacilli bacterium, assembly GCA_016293205.1. Lineage (GTDB taxonomy): Bacteria > Bacillota_I > Bacilli_A > RF39 > UBA660 > JAEDES01. The sequence goes on along the minus strand of JAEDES010000022.1, from coordinate 5,287 downwards.
CCAATTACTTATGATGATAATTACTTATATATAAGTGATAAAGAAGCTCACAACTTAGTAATTGGTTGCACAGGTAGTGGTAAAACTCAATCAATTATTTTGCCAACATTAAGACTAGCAATGATGGCTAAAGAACCATTTGTAATCAACGACCCAAAAGGGGAGTTATATACAAAATTATCAAATAGATTAATAAGTGAAGGATATGAAGTAACGGTATTAAACTTTGATGATGCTACTCTAGGAAATAGTTGGAATCCATTAGAATTACCTGCTAGAATGTATAAACAAAATAAAGATAAATCAATTAAATTATTAGAAGACTTAGGATATTACTTATTCTTTGATCCAAAAGATTCATCAGATCCATTCTGGATCAATTCAACAATTGATTACTTCACAGGATTAGCATTATATTTATTTGAAAATGCCTCAAACGACGAAATTCATTTAAGCAGTATTTGTTCTTTAAGTAATCAATTATTAGATGAAAAACTTAGAGAAAACTTTATCTCTAAATTAGATAAAAACTCCAATATATATTTAAACTTAGTAGGAACACTAAATGCTCCAACAGAAACAAGAGGAAGTATAATTTCAGTATTTAATCAAAAAATGAAGAAATACATCTCGAGAGAAAACTTATCTAATATGTTATCAGCATCAGATTTTGATATATGTGAATTAAGCAATAAACAAACAGCATTATTTATTATTAATGGACACACAAACTATTGTGATAATTTAATTCCATTATTTGTAAACCAAGTAGTAGAAGGAGTTAACTTCTTTGGTAAAAAGGAAAAAACTTTAAGTATATTATTAGATGAATTTGATAGTTTAATTCCAATTAAAGATTTCTCTAAATTAATTGCTTTCTCAAGATCAATTAATGTTAGATTTACTGTGGTTATTCAATCATATAAACATTTAGAAACAATGTATTCTAAAGAAGATGCTGAAATATTAAAAATGTGTTTCGGTAATATAATTTATTTACTTGCAAATGATATATATACATTAGAAGAAATATCTGCATATTGTGGTAATCAATTAGTAGATGGAAATATTGTTCCATTAATAACACCAGAAGAATTAAAAACAATGTCTAATTTTGAATCGATCATTATTATGCCAAGAATGATGCCATTTAGAACTAAATTATTACCAGATTATCAAACACCATGGGGATATGAAGATATACCAAATGAAATGCCAAAACGTATTGAAAACATCGTTAATAATTTTAGTTTATAAAAAAAGAACCTTTATGGTTCTTTTTAAAATTCTAATATTTCTGTTTCTGGTTCTTTCTTTTCTTCTAATATTTCAGTATCTTCTTCAGTTAATTCTTCTAAAACTTCAGTATCGCTTTCAAAAACATCTTTATTTTTTAAAGGCTCAATAACTAACTCATCATCTTTTTCTTCTGAAATGTTATTATTTATATCCTTACAATCTTTATAATCATTAATATTAACATTAGTAGGATCATTAACTTCTTCAGTTTGATAAATAGTTTGATGTTCAGTTCTATTGCTTGCTTCCATAATAGTATTAACAACAGGAGTTAAATTAGAAGTATTAACAACTTCAACAGGATCAATTCCCATTGATACTTTTTCTACTTTAGGTTCAACATCAGCAGCACCTAAACGTTTCTTTAATAAATTTTGGAAGAAATCAGTATTAAAAAATTTCCATCCAACATGTACTTTCATACGATCTTTTCTAAGTTTAAGTTTAACCATTGTATGAGCTCCACCATCAACTACAAGAGGTAGCCCAGTAATAAATCTAGCCATATCACTATTTAAATAAACAACGGCTTCAGCCATCTCATCTGGATTAGCAATTCTACCCATAACACCAGTTTGATCAATTAATTCTTTTTCTCCACCAGCAGCCATACTAAATTCATCAATCATACCAGTTTCGGTACTACCAGGAAGAACAGCGTTAACTCTAATACCACGTCTTGATAATTCTACAGCTTGTTCAGCCATATAATAATTTAAAGCTCTTTTTGATAAAGGATAAGCTAATAGTCCAAGAGTAGTTTCTTTAGCTTGATTATGCAAAGCATTAATCATATCAGTCCATGTTCTAGCTACTGTAAAATCATAATATTCATTAGAATACTTTTCCCAATGAAGTCCTGCAGTAGAAGTAACAAAACAAATACTCGCACCACGATCCATTCTTTTCTTTAAATAAGCCTCTGTAATATATTTATTAGCAATATAGTTAACTGTAAAAGTAGTGTAGTAGTTAGATTTAACACCACTAACTCCAGCTATTCCAAAGAAACAATCAATTTGCTTAGGAATCTCCTCAAAAGCCATATCTATTGCATCTTTACTATTTAAATCAGCTGCAATAAAGTTTTTTACTCCAGGAATTTCTATATCTTTAATATCAATAGCATAAACAACCGCACCCATATCAAGTAATAAATCGACTGTGCTTCTTCCGATACCACTGGCAGCTCCAGTAACAACACACACTTTATCTTTATAACCAAAATAATCCTTCATACTACTGCCTCCTACAATAACATAATACCACAAATTTATAACATAACCAAGCAAAAAAGATGTAAAAAAGTATAAACTTTATTCACTATGAAATAATTCTTTGTTATAATATAACTCAGTGGTGAAGTAAAAATGAAAAGAAGTGAAGTGGACAGAACCAAACTAAGTCCAATGATGTTACAATATATGGAAATCAAAGATAAATACGAAGATAGTATTATCTTTTTTAGACTTGGAGATTTTTATGAAATGTTCTTTGATGATGCAGTAACTGCTTCACATGTATTAGAACTTACATTAACAGGAAAACAAGCAGGATTAGAAGAGAAAATTCCAATGTGTGGAGTCCCTCATCATGCTTATCAATCATACGCTGATACTCTAATTGAAAAAGGATACAAAGTAGCCATCTGTGAACAATTAGAAGATCCTAAAGAAGTAAAAGGTATGGTTAAAAGAGATGTAGTTCAAGTAATAACAAAAGGAACAAGGCTAGATTCAAATATTGATTCAAAATCAAATAACTTTATTGCAAACATTTATGATTTTAATTACTGTTATGGAATTAGTTTTATTGATATTTCAACTGGAGAAGTCTATATAACTCTAGTTGAAGGAGAACAAGATCAAGTAATTAAAGAAATAACAAGACACGGATTTAAAGAAGTAATTGTAAATGATACTATTGATAGAGAAATAGTAGAAATCTTAAGAACTAACTATGAAGTACTTGTAACAATTACAAAAGAATCATCTAATGATAAAGCTTATGAATATATTTATAAAGACTTAGAAGATATTCGCTTAGTAAATACATTACAACACTTATTACATTATATTATTGATACTAAAAAAGGTGATATGCATCACTTACAAAAAGCCCAAGTAATTAAATCAAGTGAATACTTAGAATTTGATATAAATACAAAGAAAAATCTAGAATTAACAGAAACTCTACGTAATAGAGAAAGACAATTTTCACTTCTTTGGTTACTAGATAAAAATAAAACTGCTATGGGATCAAGATTTTTAAAACATAATATTGAAAATCCACTTACAAATAAAAATGAAATAGAAAGGCGTTATGATTTTGTTGCAAAACTTTCTACTGAATTTATTTTAAGAGATGATTTAATCAAAGAATTAGATAATGTTTATGACTTAGAAAGATTATGTTCAAGAATTACTTATGGTAATTTAAATGCTAAAGACTTATTACAATTAAAACAATCATTAAAGTCTTTACCTACAATTAAAAAGATATTAGAAGAATTAAAATATGATAAAAAAATTGAAACATTTGAAGATTTATATTCTCTACTTGAATCAACTATTAACGAAGATGCACCATTCACTCTTCATGAAGGAAGACTAATTAAACCAGGTTATAATGAAGAACTTGATGAGTTAAAGAAGCTAAGTAGTGGTTCAAAAGACTTTATCTTAGAGATGGAGCAACAAGAAAAAGAACGTACTGGTATCAAGAACTTAAAAGTAGGATTTAATAAAGTATTTGGTTATTATATTGAAGTATCTAAAGGACAATGTAACTTAGTTAAAGAAGAATTTGGCTATGATCGTAAACAAACTCTTGCAAACTGTGAACGTTTCACAACACCATTATTAAAAGAAAAAGAAAATATTATTTTAGGTGCTGAAGAAAAAATAATTAATTTAGAATATAAATTATTTATGGATATAAGAGAAGTAGTCAAAAGATATATCAAAGGATTACAACGCCTTGCTAAAATAATCTCTGAAATAGATATGTTACAATCATTCTCAATTGTATCTGATGCTTATAAATTTACTCGTCCTGAATTAACAGATGAAAAAGTAATCAAAATGATCGAATGTCGTCATCCGGTTGTAGAACAAGTAATGAAAGATAAATATATTCCAAATGATATTATTATGGATAAAACAACAGATATTTTACTAATTACAGGTCCAAATATGGCTGGAAAGTCAACATATATGAGACAATGTGCAATTACTGTAATTATGGCTCAAATGGGATGTTTTGTACCTTGTAAGAGTTGTACAATGCCTGTCTTTGATAAAATCTTTACAAGAATTGGTGCTAGTGATGACTTAGTAAGTGGAGAATCTACTTTTATGGTAGAAATGAAAGAAGCAAATTATGCAATTTCTAATGCTACTGAACACAGTTTAATATTATTTGATGAATTAGGTAGAGGAACTGCAACATATGATGGTATGTCTTTAGCGCAAGCAATCCTTGAATATATTCATGATAAAATTAAAGCAAAAACAATGTTTTCAACTCACTATCATGAATTAACTGTCCTAGAAAAAGATTTAAAACATTTAAAAAATGTTCATGTATCTGCAATAGAAGAAAATGGTTCTATTACATTCTTGCATAAAGTAAAAGTAGGAGCAGTAGATAAAAGTTATGGAATCCATGTAGCATCACTTGCAAAACTACCAGAATCTTTAATAGAAAGAGCAAATGATGTACTAAGTGTATATGAAAAGAAAAATATTAAGAAAGAAACATTTACACAAACCTCATTATTTGAATTAACTGAAAGTGAAGCAACACCAAAAGTAAATGAAGTTGAAGAAAAAATAAAAGATATAAATCCATTAGAAATGACTCCAATGGAAGCATTAAGTTTCTTATATGAATTAAATAAAGAAGTTAAAGGTAAAAAATAACTTCTTTTTTATGATTATCTAAGTTTTGTCAAATTGTAAAAATTATGATATTATAATCACGACAA
>JAEDES010000005.1 GCA_016293205.1 Bacilli bacterium | reverse complement strand
CTACAATAAAAATTACTCATATATTTTAAATTATCTCTACTAAACATATTACTATTGCCATATTTATATGAATAATATTCTGAATACTTGCAACAAACGTTTTCATAAAATTTCTGTTTGTTGTAAACATTTCTTCCAATTAGCCAGAACAAATATAGTCGATTTTTCATATTAACCTCCTCAACTATATTATTAACAAAAAAAGAAGCAAAAAATAATTATTTTGCTTCTTCTTGTGCTCTTGTTTCACGTACAACTGTAATTTTAATTGTACCTGGATATTTCATAGTAGCTTCAATCTTTTCTTTAACTTCTCTCGCTACTCTATGACTTTCTAAATCATCAATCTCATCAGGTTTAACAATAACACGTAATTCGCGACCTGCTTGAACAGCAAATGTCTTATCTACTCCTTTAATTCCATTTCCAACTTCTTCTAATTGAGAAAGTCTCTTAATGTAATTTTCTAAAGAGTCATTACGTGCACCAGGTCTACTAGCAGAAAGTGCATCTGCAATTGCAACAATTGTCGCAATAACACTATTAGCAGCAGTATCACCATGATGTGATGCAATTGAATTAATAACAACTTCATCTTCATGATATTTCTTAGCTAAATCAGCACCAATTTCTACATGGCTACCTTCAATTTCATGATCAATTGCTTTACCAATATCATGTAATAATCCTGCTCTCTTAGCAAGAGTAACATTCTCTCCTAATTCAGCAGCAATTAAACCAGATAATTGTCCAACTTCAATTGAATGTTGTAAAGCATTTTGACCATAACTAGTTCTAAAATGTAATTTACCAATAATTTCAAGTAAAGCTGGATCAAACTTAGTTAAACCAAGTTCAAATATAGCTTCTTGTCCATATTCAAGAATTTTTTGTTTCATATCTTTACATACTTTATCATATAATTCTTCAATACGAGTTGGATGAATTCTTCCATCCTTAATTAAACTTTCAAGAGTAACTCTAGCAGTTTCTCTTCTAAGCGGATCAAAACTTGATAATACTACAGCTTCGGGAGTATCATCAATAATTAAATCAACACCTGTAATAGATTCAATTGTTCTAATATTACGACCTTCACGTCCAATAATTCTACCCTTCATTTCTTCAGTAGGTAAATCAACTACTGTAACAGTTTGGTCACTTGCAATATCTGCAGCATATCTTTGCATAGAACTAACGATATATTCACGAGCAGTCTTATCAGCTATTAATTTAGCTTCATTTTCTCTTTCATGAATATATTCATTAATTTCTTTATTCATTGTTTCTTTAACTTGACTCATAATTTGTTCACGAGCCTTTTCTTTACTGAAACCAGAAATTTTTTGTAACAATTCTAATTGTTCTTTTCTTATTTCCTCCACTTTACTTTTTTCATTTTGAATTTCTTCTACTCGTTCAGAAAGTTTAGCTTCACGTTCATCTAAAGCTTGTTCACGTTTTTGATATAACTCATCACGTTTATCAATATTCGCTTCACGTTGTAATAATCTATTTTCAGATTCTTTTAACTCTTCCTTTCTTTCACGAATTTCTTTATCTAAATCCATCTTCAATTTATGAGCTTCTTCTTTTTGTTCAATAGCAGCGTCTCTTTTAATCTTTTCTACATCTTTCTTAGCATTAGCGATTAATTTTTCTGCTTCTTTAGCAGCTTTTGACACTCTTAAACTATTAACAACAAAAGCTAAAATTAAACCAAATAGTAGCCCTACAGCTACAAGTAAAATGGAGAACCACATATTATCCATATTCTCCTCCATTCGATGATTAGATTACTACTAATCTAATTCTATTGTAAATTTATTTTATATCAATGTCAAGGAAAAGAAAAAGTGACCAAAGTCACTATTTTTCATAGTATTCTTTGATCACATCATAATCACAATATGGAACCTTTTTATCTTCTATAGCCATATAATTATCTCTACCCTTACCAAGTATTAAAACAACGCTACCAGGATTTTTAGCTCCTACTTTTAAAGCAAAATGAATTGCTTCAACTCTATCTTTAATTCTAAAATATTCTTTTTTAGTATCTCCAGCTAAATCATCAATGATTTTATCAACACTTTCATATCGAGGATCATCCATTGTAAATACAACAACGTCACTCTTTTCTAAAACAATTTTTCCAATCTTACTTCTCTTTTCAACTTCACGGCCACCAGCTGCACCTGTAACAGTAATAATTGTTTTATAATTCTCGCAACTTTCAAGAATGCTTTTAATACCATTAAATGTATGAGCATAATCAAGTATTAAATCAAAGTTTTGTCCAAAATCTAAATATTCTCTTCTACCATAAATAGGTTTTAAATCTTTAATACATTCAATTATAAACGAAGAATCCACTCCATATAATAAACAAATTGCAAAAGCCATTGTTATATTATAAACATTATATAAACCTACAAGTGGACTTACTATATCATAATCAACACCCTTATAAGTAATATTAAACTTTACAACATTTGACTCTTCTATAACATTACTAATTACAAAATCACAATCTTGGTTTACACCAAAAGAATACCCTTTTATTTGACAAAGATTGACATCATCTCCATTATAAACGACAATACCATCTTCTTTTAAATGTTCTAATAACTTCAATTTACATTCAATATAATTTCCAATACTACCATGAACATTTAAATGATCTTCTGTAATATTAGTAAAACCTACTATAGAGTATTTAATACCTTCTACTCGATTATGAAGCAGAGCTTCACTTGACACTTCCATTACAACCTGTTTACATCCATTAGCTTTAGCAATACCTAATACATCATATAATTCTGATACACAAGGAGTTGTATTACTTGTATTATATTTATCTTCTCCAATAAACATTCCGTTAGTACCAATCAAAGCACACTTTTGATGTTTACTAAGTATTTGATTGATAATACTAGTTGAAGTAGTCTTACCGTCAGTACCAGTTACTCCTATATAATCAAAATCATTATCTAATATATTATTAAATTTCTTACATAATAAAACATAATAATTATTTATATCTTCAACATAAAATACAGGTACACTACAATTAACTTCTCTATCTGCAACAACACAAACAGCACCATTTCTAATAGCCATATCAATATAGTCATAATGATCTACATTAAAACCTTTTGTTGCTACAAACAAATACCCATCCTTTACATCTCTACTATCATCTACAATACCAGTAATTTCAAAATTAAGTTCTGTTTCAAACAATTCATTAATCTTCATAAAATTACCTCCTTACAACTATTATACACTAAAAAAGACAATTACTTGTCTTCTTTAGTCTTTTTTACATCTTTTTTATCATCTAGAGATATATCATAGTATTCTCTAACTTTTAATTCTATTTCTTCTTTTAACTCGGGATTATCTTTTAATAGTAATTTAACATTTTCTTTTCCTTGACCAAGTTTTTCACCTTGATAAGAATACCAAGCACCTGTCTTATCAACAATTCCCGCTTCACTTGCTAAATCAATAACTTCTCCTTCACGAGAAACACCTTCACCATACATAATATCAACAGTACAACTCTTAAATGGAGGAGCTACTTTATTCTTAACAACTTTAACACTTGTCTTATTACCAACAATTCCATCTCCCATCTTTAATTGTTCATTTCTTCTAATTTCAAGACGTACAGATGAATAGAATTTTAATGCTCTTCCACCAGGAGTTGTTTCTGGATTACCAAACATAACTCCAACTTTTTCACGTAATTGATTTATAAAAATACAAGTAGTATTAGTTTTATTAATTGTACCTGATAATTTTCTTAATGCTTGAGACATTAATCTAGCTTGTAATCCTACATGAGAATCTCCCATTTCTCCATCAATTTCAGCTTGTGGAACTAATGCTGCAACTGAGTCAATTACAATAATACTAATTGCTTCACTGCGAACTAAAGCTTCACAAATTTCTAAAGCTTGTTCTCCTGTATCAGGTTGAGATAATAATAATTCATCAATATTAACTCCCAGTTTTTCTGCATAAACCGGATCTAATGCATGCTCTGCATCAATAAATGCTGCTCTTCCACCTAATTTTTGATGTTCAGCAATTGCTTGTAAAGCAAATGTAGTTTTACCACTTGATTCAGGTCCATAAATTTCAATAATTCTACCACGAGGATATCCTCCAACACCTAATGCTATATCTAATGATAAACATCCACTAGAACAAACATCAACTTTCATGTGTTTATTATCCCCCAACTTCATAATTGAACCTTTACCGAATTGTTTTTCAATATCATTTAATACTTGTTCTAAAGCTTTATCTTTAGACGCATCACTACTTACAGATTTCATATATCCTCCTAATAAATAACTTACATTTACATTGTATATTATTTATCAACACAAAGTCAATACCTAATCGAACGATTGTTTTATACATTTTGAACGCCAATTAAAACAAAAATAAAAAAACTTCTTAACAAATAAGAAGTTTTTATACTAATAATATTCTGAATTAATTATTTTGCTTTACTAGGAAAAATAATATCTTTGTTCATATTGAAATATTGAACTGCAGAAATTATTGACATAATACATGCAAAATATAATAAGAATTGATCTACACTAACGTGTAAGAATACAAATGGAATATTATAGAAAAATGCTAATGTTGTACCAACCATTAATGAAGCTGTCTTTAATTTTCCAGATCCAATAGCTGCAACAACTTTACCTTTACCAGCTGCTTCCATCTTAATTGCATTAACAACGATATCTCTTAATACAATAACTACAGGAACGATTACATGAACAAATCCTTGAGCTGCTAAAATAATTAATACTGTATTTACTAAAGCTTTATCGGCAATAGCATCTAACATTTTACCAGTATCAGTTACCATATTATATTTACGGGCAATATATCCATCTAACCAGTCAGTTAAACTAGCAACGATAAAAATTACTCCTGCAATAATATATTGTAGTTCTACTTGTACTCCATAAAAATCAAACACTGGGAATGTTAATCCAAATGCATGAAATGGAAAACATAAAAGTCCAACAATTACTAATGATAAAATTAGTCTTAATACAGTAAGCTTAGTAGGTAAATTCATAAACACACTCCTCTCTTGGCATCAATTCATCTACTTGTGTTGGAGCTTTATTAATATTACTTACAATAACATAGATAATAGCAAATAACACCACTACACATAAAATAGCTAAAATAAAAGGTAATATAGACACCTTCTTTTTAACCGGCTTAGTATAAGGAGAAATTGCCTTTTTCTCTTTTTCTTCTAATTTTTTTTGTGCAGCAAGTATATCATCTAATGAAATCTTAGAAGTATGTTCAAATAAAAAACCATTAAATTCATCTACTACTTTTTCAGGATCAAGTCCTAAATATTTAGCATATTGTTTAACATATTGTTTTAAATTATAAACATCTTTAAAAGCTCTAACATTACCACTTTCAATATTTTCTAATTGAGATGTTGAAAGTTCAAGATCTTCTGCTGCTTCAGCAAGACTAACGCCGTTATCGACTCTAGTATGCTTTAAATATTCGCCTAACTCTTTCATTCTTCACCTCATCTAAATAACAATAATATAAATAAGCCATGTTCTGTTCCTAGTTTCCTAGGCGACAAACATTTATCTACCAGTTTCCCGGTCCCTAACTCCATTCAATTCTTTCGTTAGGACTCTCCTACCAATTTTGGATTTCTCTCTCGCGGGGTTTACCACGTTTCACTCTTTTGTTTCCAAAAGCATCGTCACTGCGGCACTTTATGAATAGAATCATATTAAAAAACTTAGATTCATCTTCGCCGTTAGTTAAACTACCCTAGGTTATTTGTTCCCTAGGCACGAACACTACAGTCATCGCAGACTGTGAGAGCATGGACTTTCCTCAAGAGTCTCAAGGACTCCAGCGTTTGTCTATATACTATTCTTCATCTTTTTTACTATCTTTTGATCCGTAAACCATCTTTTCAAGTTGTGATAATCTTTTAATAATATCAATATTAGTAACTTCAGTATTATCAACATTATTACGTGCAACTTCTACACTAAGCCTAGAATTACGAAGTTCTTGTTTTAATGACATAATTTCCGCCATTAATTCAGCTTTTTCTTTTTCTAAACTATTAATAATATTAAGAAATTGTTCATAGTCACCAATAATAGTATCTAAAAATTGATCAACTTCTTTTAATCTATATCCTCGAGTATCAATTTTAAACTCTTTTTCTAGGATATCTTGTGGCTTAAGTGAAATCTTATTTTGATACATTTTATCACCAATCCCTTACATTAATATTATGTCATTAATACCTATTTTTGTCAATTGATAACGACCTCTTTATAAAGGCCACTTGAGACTCTACTGAAATACTTCGAGTCATACTTAACATTCTATCAAATATTTTAATAATTTCAAAATTATTCATTAAATTCACCTAAAATAATCATAATCAAAAAATTATTTTTATCAACAAATACGACAATACTTCTTAAAAAAATACATATTAATTTTTATGGAAAATTTAATATTATTATAGTATAATAAAAGATAGGTGATGAGATGAATTATCCAAATGGTATAAAAAAGCCTCAAAACATTGATATATCAACAAAACCTGTTGATTATAAAAATAGAGGAATGACTTTAGAAGGAGAAATAAATCAATCAAATGAATACTATATTGAAATAGGAAAAGCATTCATTTATAAAAAACCTACTCCAATCAAAATAGTAAATGTAGATTTTCCTTCAAAGAATAAAGCAGTAATTAAAGAAGCTTACTTCTCTACCCCATCAACTACAGATTACAACGGATTATATAAAGGGAAATACATTGACTTTGAAGCAAAAGAAACCAAAAGTAAAACAGCCTTTGCTTTAACAAATATTCATCCACATCAAATTAAACATTTAGAAAACATTGATAATAATGGTGGAATTGCTTTTATTATAGTAAGGTTCACAACTTTAAATGAAACTTATTTAATAACAGCAGAAAGATTTTTAAATTATATAAATAATAATGATAAAAAATCAGTACCATTAGAATATTTTAAAACAGATGCTTATCTAATAAAAGATGGTTATAGACCAAGAATTGACTATTTAAAAGTGGTAGACATTCTAATTGGAGGTAAAATATGAAAAAATTAAAATTAAAAAGACCTAATAGTCAAAATAAGAAAATTAAACCTAAAATTAAAAAACAAAAAACTAAATCACCTAATAATAAAAAAATTAAAACTAGAGTAAAACCTAAATATACTCGTGGAGATAGAAGTGCCCAATTAATCTGTATTGGATTAATATTGGTATCTATCCTTCTATTCTATTTAATCTATGGATTAGAAATAGCCGCTATTGCAGCTGCAGGTGTTTTAGGAATTACAGGTTTAACTTTATTATTAAGACAAATTAAGAATCCGAAGAGACGTAGACGTGTTGTTACATTCTTAATAGTATTTACATTAACAATTGGTATTTTAGGAATCATTGCTTTTGGTTCATTCATCATGTATATCAAGAGTGTTGCAGAGCCAAGATTTAAACCTTCTGCATTAAATGCAAAAGAGTTAACAATTCTTTATAACAAAGATGATAAAGAATTTGCAAAGCTTGGAGTTGAAAAAAGAGAAAAAGTTACATATGAAGAATTGCCAGAGGTATTAATCGATGCCATCATCGCAACAGAAGATTCAAGATTCTTCCAACATAATGGATTTGATGCTCCACGTTTCATAAAAGCATCAATTGGACAAGTACTTGGAGATTCAAATGCCGGTGGTGCTTCTACTCTAACAATGCAAGTTGTTAAAAACGTATTCACAGATAAAGATTTAGATTCAGGACTTGCTGGTATTATTCGTAAGTTTGAAGATATTTACTTAGCAATGTTTAAAGTTGAAAAGAATTATACAAAACAAGAAATTATTGAATTCTATGTTAATAACCACTTCTTAGGTGGAATGATTTATGGTGTTGAAGAAGCTGCACAAACCTACTTTGGTAAGAGTGCAAGTGAATTAAACTTATCAGAAGCAGCAATTATTGCCGGTATGTTTAGGTCCCCTAACTACTATAGACCAAATGCTAATCCAGAAAACGCAGAAAAAAGAAGAAGTACCGTTTTATACTTAATGGAAAGACATGGATATATCACTAAAGAAGAAAGAGCTGCAGCCAATGCAATTCCTGTTGAAAGTTTAACAGTACCAATAGAAGCTAGTGCTAACCCATATCAAGGATATATTGATACAGTAGCAGCAGAATTACAAGAAAAATATGGAGTTGACCCATATACAGTATCATTAAAAGTATATACAAACTTAGATACATCAAAACAAAACGCCGTAAATTCTGTATATAATGGACAAACTTATCAATGGATAAATGATAAAGTACAATCTTCAGCAGCAGTATTAAATGCTGAAGATGGAAAAATCTTAGCAATTGGAAATGGACGAAATATTGGTGATAGAATTGCTGGTAAGAAAAAACAAAAGAACTATGCTACAAGCATTAGAAGACAACCTGGTTCTACTGCAAAACCATTATTCGATTATGGTCCAGGTATTGAATATAATAACTGGTCAACATATACTTTATTTGATGATGCACCATATCAATACTCAAGTGGTCAAACAATTAACAACTGGGATGGTGGATACTTCGGAACTATTACATTAAGAAGAGCTTTATCAACATCTCGTAACATCCCTGCATTAAAAGCCTTCCAACAAGTTAATAATAAAAAGATTGTTGAATTTGTAACAAACTTAGGATTATCCCCAGAAATATCTGGAGGAAGAATTCACGAAGCTCATTCAATTGGAGCCTTCACAGGAACTAACCCATTAGAAATGGCTGCAGCATATGCAGCATTCGCAAACGGTGGATATTATAATGAACCTTGGAGTGTAAGAAAAATAGAATATCGTTCTACAGGAGAAACTGAAGAACACAACGAAACAAATTATGTAGTAAAAAGAAAAGTAATGTCAGATGCAACAGCATTCATGATTACAGATGTATTACAAGACGTAGCATTAACTGGTGGAACACCTCATAATGTTGCATGTAAAACAGGAACAACAAACTATGATGCTAAAACAATGCAACAAAAACAATTACCATGGGATGCAATCAGAGATTCATGGGTTGTAGGATACTCTACTAAAACAGTAATCGGTATGTGGTATGGATATGACTACATCGATAAAGTTTACTGTTTAAGAAATATTCCTGCAACAGTTCAAAAAGATAAATTATTTAAAGCATTAGTTGCATCAGGTGCAATGGAATCAAATAGAGCTGACTTTAAACAACCATCAAGCGTTGTTAAAGTTGGTGTAGCAGTAGGATCTAATCCTCCAAAACTTGCTGGACCTGGAACAACTGAAATAATATATGAATACTTCAAAAAAGGTTATGAACCAGATGAATACGATGACAAGAAGATAGCAAAACCAAATAACTTTAAAGCAGTATACAATAAATTAACTAAGAAAGTTACATTATCATGGTCTCCAGTAACATTCAGTGGTAACTACGGAAATTACGGAACATTCGGTTATAACATCTATAAAGATGGAACATTAATCGACTGGACAACAAAAACTACATATGTATTAGATACAACTGATCCATATGCAACATATAAAGTAGTTGGAACTTATAAATCATATACTGGTATTCAAACAGAACCAGCAACATTTGAATTAGAAGAAGAAAAGGATAAAGAAGAAGATAAGGATAAAGAAAACACAGATAAACCAACAACTCCTACTACTCCAACAAATCCTACAAACAAGCCAACTACTGGACAATAAAAAAATAAAAGAAAGAATTAAATATTCTTTCTTTTTTCTTTGCATAAATCTTGTAATTTGCAATTAATACATTCTGGTTTAACTGCTTTACAATGATATCTTCCAAATAAAACTAATTGTAAATGTCGCTTGCTCCAAAGTTCTTTTTTAAACTTACGTTGTAAACATCTCTCTACTTTTAACACATCACTATTCTTAGGAGCAAGTCCTAATCTCTTAGAAACTCTTTCCACATGAGTATCAACTGCAATTGCCGGATAATTATAAAACTCACTTAAAAATACATTAGTAGTCTTACGTCCAATACCTGGCATACTTTCAAGATATTCCCTATCAGTTGGAACAACTCCCCCACATTCTTCATCAAGCATACGGCTAATGCCTTTAATATACATACTCTTTTTTCTAAAAGAACCTACTGATCGAATAATCTCTTCTAAATCAGCAATATCTGCATTTTTTAAATCACTTAAACTAGGATACTTTTCAAATAATATTGGTGTAACACTATTAACTCTTTTATCAGTAGATTGAGCACTTAACATAATTGCAATTAATAATTCATAATCCTTAGTATAATTTAATTCACACTTAGGTTCACTAAATAACTCATCTAAATATTCTTCTATTCTACTCATCATCATCAAACCAATTCCATTCTATTACATCCATATCAACTTCTTCATTAACTTGATTCTTATTAGTATTATTATGTTTCATTCTATTCTTTTCAACATCTTCTACTGTTTTAACACCAAGTTTTCCCCATTCATATAGAATCTTATCAATATAACGTAAATTAGATACTCCATTAAATGTCGCTTCTTTAACAGCTTCCTTAATAACACTTTCATTAATTCCACTTTCAATCCAAGCTTTAATAATTTCATATTCAATTGGACTTATTGTACGACCAAATTCCTTTTGTATAACTTCAAATATATCAGACTTAGAAGCATCATTAGTCTCTTTATTAACTTCATCAATTGTAATTAAAGTAAGTTTACTATAGAAATCATCCATAATAATAAATTCTTCCATTATACCTTTATCATTCTTTTTAGATTCTACTCTAATAAATTTCTTATCAGTAAGAACTTCAATAAAGCTCATAACTTCAACTAATGTCATATTTAAATCATTACTAAACTTGGTAGGATCAAATACAAAGTTATCTCCTAAATTATATAAATACATAAGAAATATAAATTCTTCTAATTTAAGTTTTAAATCCTTAAAATGTTGTAATAAATATAATGGTATAACCATATTTCCTTGTTTAAAAATCTCAATTAATTTCGAACTTTTCATAATATCATCTCCATTAATACCAATATAATAACATAAAAAAAGGTAGAAGTCTAATTCTCTACCTTGTAATTCTTAATAATATAAGTCATTATAGCGTCTTTTTCATTCTTAACTCTTCTATATAGAACTTCTCTTTCAATATCACTATATATATCCTTTAAATAGCTTCCAGGGCCTTTATTAAGTCCTTTCATAATATCATCACTAGTAATATCTAAATCCCTTCTACTTTGAATAATTAAGTTATTATAAGATTCTGTTATATTCTTAATATCAAGTCCTTTAATCTCTCCTGCAACACTATTAACATATAATCCATACTTATATAAAGCCATAGGATCTAAATTATTTAATAAGAAAGCCTCATTAATATTTTTAATTAATTCTCTTTCATTACTATTAAATGGATATTTATCAACTACATTTAAAATACTCCATACACCAATTAAACTACTAGTACATGTAACTTTATCTAAATTATCTAATTCTAAATATTTATCTAATCCTAAATCAAGTAATAAAGAAATACCTTTAGCAGCATTACTACTTCCAAATATCTTATCTAATTCTTCTTTCTTTCTATAATAAGATAAATTCTTAAGTAATTCTCTAGTATCTATAATAGCATCCCTAGTTTCTTTATCTAATTTAAAATCTAATATTGTAGCGAATCTAACTGCTCTTAAAATACGTAAAGAATCCTCCTCAAAACGAGTTTTAGCATTCCCTACCGTTTTCACTACTCTGCTATCAATTTCGCTTCTACCACCTAAAAAATCAATGATCTCTCCATCTTTATTCATACATAAAGTATTAATAGTAAAATCTCTTCTCAATAAATCTTGATATAAATCATCTATATATTCAATTTGACTAGGTCTACGATTATCAAGATAAGACATTTCTTTTCTAAAAGTAGTTATTTCAAATCTAACACCTTTCTTAATAACAGTAACTGAACCATAATCTTCATTAGGTAAACAACTATCAAATATATTCTTAATCTCTTTAGGTGTTGCATTAGTATTAATATCTATATCATTAGATTCAATTCCTAGAATATAATCTCTGACAAATCCTCCAACAATATATGCTTGAAATCCATAACTTGTAATCTCATCTAATAATTTCAAAGCTATATCTAACATAAATCACCGCCTACAACTCTATTATACCACACAATAAAAGAACCTATAAAGGTTCTTCGAATTTTAATTATTAATTAACTGAATCTTTTAATGCAGTTCCTGCTTTAAAAGTAACAGCTTTTCTTGCAGCGATTTTAACAGTTTCTCCAGTTCTTGGATTACGTCCTTCACGTGCAGCTCTTTCAGAAACAGCAAAAGTTCCAAATCCAACTAGTGGTACTTTATCTCCTTTTACTAAAGCTTCTGTAATAGCAGCAAATGTAGCATCGATAGCTCTAGTAGCATCTGCTTTAGATAATCCAGCAGCAGTTGCAACAGCTTCAACTAATTCAACTTTTTTCATAATTAAAATTACCTCCCTATTTTTATTAAGCACATGTTATGCTTACATATAAAATGTATCATAATAAATTCTAAAGTGCAAGAAATATAAATGAATTTTCACTATTTTAACTTAAAAATAATAACAAAATAAAAAAATAAGAAGATTTCTCTTCTTATTTACAATTATAACCATTTCCTTGTAATTCAGTTTTTAATGCTTCACCTGTTTTATCAATGAATTTTTCACCTTTAGGCCCAAGATAAACTTGTTCATCAGCATATTCATAAGAAATTACTAAATCAGTTGGATCATAATATCTTTTAAATACTTTATCATCATTTTTCTTTTGATCATTAAATACTTCTTTACTCTTGCATCTAAATACTTTAATTAAATTAGTCTTTTTAACTGCTTCTCCATCTAAGAATACATAAATTACATCATATGCTGTATATGCTTCATTATCTCTTTCTTGTTTTTCACAAACATAATTAGCTTTATTATAGATACCACCCATTACTCCTTTAGTAACTACTTGTGTATCTTTTTCTTTCTTATCTTCTTTTTTATCTTTATCATCACCTAAAGATAAAGCCCATACTAATGCAACTACCATTAATATAACTGCAAGTATAGTACACATTACAATAATAATTTTCTTACCCTTCATATTATCCCTACTTTCTATTTTTGATATCTGTTAATAATAGTATAACATGACCTAACATAAAAATAAATAAACAAATTATAAAACTAACAAACCAAATAAATAACATTAAAGCTGTATTAAAATTACTTGTTAAACAAGCTCCACCATATAAAGCAGAACTAGAACCACATACTGGAAATAAATTACCAAATACAATTCCTAAAAAGATACAAAATATAAAGATAATAATTGATAACTGTTGATATATATTAAAATTAAAATCTTCTACTTCATCACGAATAGTCTTCATTTTAGGAAGTTCCTTTTTAGTCTTCTCTATTTCTTCAAACATATTCATTATTTAGTCACCTTCTTTTTACTCTTATTTGTATTTTTAACACCCTTATAATTTTTAGTAGCTTTCTTTTCTACTTTTTTAACAGGTTTCTTAGTAGTTGTCTTTTTCTTAATAACTTCTTTAACATCTTCTTTCTTTTCTTCTACAACTTCTTTGACATCAGTAACCTTTTCATCAATTACTTCTTTAATATCTTCTACTTTTTCATCTACTAATTCTTTTACTTCTTCAATCTTATCTTCTATTTTTTCCTTATTTTCTTCAAATCCCATATCAGACATAAATTCTTCTACCGATTCTTTTACATTTTCAGTAAAATCTTCTACTTTATCTTCTACTTTATTAACTGCCTCACTAAGTTTTTCAACAGGTTCTTCAAACTTATCACTAACTTTATCCATTGCTTCTTTTACTTCATCTAAAGTTTCCTTAACTTCTTCTACAACAGTATCAGTAATCTTATCAAAATTACCTGTATTCTTAGAGTCAATCTTCTTTAAATCAAGGTATTGCCAATATAAATAAATATATCTAGCAAATAAATAAGTAAAACTACAATCTAATAATGACAATACTGTTCCATAAAAACTAGTAGTCATAATTAAATTAATCGCTAATAAAATAACTCCTAATATAACAACTGTATAAAAATATCCTTCATTAGAAAATTCATTAAATGGAGATTTACTTAATTTAAATTCTTTCCATATTCTAGTACCTCTAAAAAATGTATGAACTAAATAAAGCACTATAAACACATGAATAAATAAAGACATTAATGAATCCAAATTAAATGATTGAAATACTGTTAAAAATGAAGTAAATGTTGTAAATAAATAAAATAATATTAATATTAAATTTAAATGATCAAAATACTTTTTACCAAACTTAGTCTTTAATGCAATAAAATATAAACATACACATAAATAAATACTATTATGAGTTAAAATACTACTCAAAATATCAGCAGCACTTAGTCCATTCTTAATTGCAAAAGACTGACTTAATAATATAGTAATAATGATTAAACCAATTAAACAAGTTGTAATAGTTGACGCATCATTATACCACTCTACTCTTTTTTTAACATTTTTATCCATACTTGCCACCTTCCTATGATAAAATTATATCATAAACTATGGTGTTTGTTATAAATTTTCTTTAAAAAAAAGAAATAATATGCTATAATACAAACTGAATTGGAGGGGATATTATGTCTATACCTACTGTAGCATTGGTTGGAAGACCAAATGTTGGTAAATCTACTCTATTTAATAAAATAGTTGGAAAGAAAGTTTCCATCATTGAAGATTTACCAGGAGTAACAAGAGATAGAATCTATCAAGAAGCAACTTATAACAAAAAGAAATTTTTCTTAATCGATACTGGTGGTATTGATGCTACCAAAATGACATTCAATGATGAAATTAAAATGCAAGCAGAAATTGCTATTAAAGATGCTGATATTGTAGTATTCATCGTTGATGGTAAAGAAGGGCTAACTGCAAACGATTTAATCGTAAGAGATATCTTAAGAAAATCTAAAAAGAAAGTTATAGTTGCAATTAATAAAATTGATGTAAAAGATGCTAAAGATAATATATATGATTTTTATGAATTAGGTTTTGATACTTATATTCCAATTAGTAGTATCCATAATACTGGATTTGTAGAACTAATGGATACAATTACAAATGGATTTCACGAACATGAAGAAACATTTGATTCAAGATTAAAATTCTCAATCATTGGAAGACCAAACGTTGGTAAAAGTAGTTTAATGAATGCTCTTCTAAATGAAGAAAGAGTTGTTGTATCAAATATTGCAGGTACAACAAGAGATTCAATTGACTCAGTATTAAAGTATCATAACGAAGAATATATTTTAATTGATACTGCAGGAATGCGTAAAAAAGGAAAAGTATTTGAATCAGTTGAAAAATATAGTTTAGTAAGATCATTAAAATCAATAGATAGAAGTGACATTTGTTTAGTAGTAATTAACGCAGAAGAAGGAATCACTGAACATGACAAACATATCGCTGGATATGCTATTGAACGTGGTAAAGGATTAATCTTCGTAGTAAATAAATGGGATACAGTAAAAGATACAACTATTCAAGAATTTGAAAAACTTATGCGTGCTGAATTTCAATTTGCAACATATGCACCTATCGTGTTCTTATCTGCACTAACAAAGAAAAGAATTCATACTTTAATGCCAGAAGTATTAAAAGTAGCTGAAAACATTTCAAAAGAAATAAAAACAAGTATTTTAAATGAAGTAATAAATGATGCATATCAATTAAACCTACCCCCTTCATATAAAGGAAAACGTTTAAAGATATATTTCACATCACAAACTGGTACTAACCCACCTAAATTTACATTCAGAGTAAATAATAAAGGATTAGTACACTTCTCATATGAAAGATACTTAGAAAATAAAATAAGAGAGAACTTCGACTTTACTGGAACACCAATCGAATTACAATTCAAAAATCGAAGTGGTGATGAATAATGATAATTGGAAATAATTTTAATAACCCAAACCAACAAGCTAATAGATTCCATAGTAATTTTAAAAGAATTCAAAATCAAGGAAAACAAAATAATACAAATGCTTTTGTAAAGAATTTATCTACAATGGCACATACAGATGCATCTAATACAGATGCAATGCATGATAAAACATTAGCTCTTCTAAATGAAAGATTACAAAATAAACAAATTACAATGGAAGAATTCACAAGACAATGTGAAGCTCTAGGTAAAAGAAGAAATATGAACTAAAATAAGACCTTCTACATAAAATTATGTAGGAGGTCTTTTTATGTTTAATGATAATTTCTTTAAAAAAGTAGAAAATAAAACTAATGTAAACAAAGATACAATTCTTTCTCTTGCTAATAAATTACAAGAATCTAATCTAAAAGATGAAAAAGCCATCAAAGAAGTAATTGAAAATATATGTAGTCTTACCGGTAAAACAATCTCTAAAGAAAAAGAACAAAAAATAATCAATACAATTTTAAAAGATAATGTTCCAAAAAATCTCGACAAATTATTCTAAAAAATTCCAATCTATGATAAACTAATCATAGTATAGGAGGAATATAAAATGTATTGTTTAAGATGTGGTTGTAAAAATGATGATAATGCAACAGTATGTAAAAACTGTAATGCTAATATTCAAGAAAGTCAAAGTAGATATAATTATGATTACGATAGAAATGATCATCATGATCAAATGATTTATTCATATAAATATAGTAATAGCGGAAAAATGCCAGAAAAAAAAGAAAATGATTGTGAAGATCAATTAGATTATAGATATAGATATAGTTATGGAACTAATCCACCAAAAACAAATACTAATACATCTGATAATCAATACAATTATAGTGAAAGATATTTATATGCCAATACAGAATATGATACTTCATCAGATTCTACAAACGATTTAATAGCTGGTGATGAAAAATACTTCAAAGCATATATCGGTCCAGGATTTGAAAGTATTAGAAGACAAAAATTTTCATTCTCTACTCTATTATTTGGACCATTCTATTTCTTTAAAAGACAAATGTTTGCCTATAGTTTACTATGGATATTCCTTATAGTTGTAATTAATCACTATTATCCGGATATAACAGAATTAGCATACTTTTTAATAAACTTATTTATGGCAACTAAGTTTAAAAAGATTTATATTTCATTCGTTGACAAAAAAATAGAAAAATTAAAACTTCAAAGTCTAGACTTAACAACAGATGAAATAATAAAAAAATGTGAGCAAAAGGGATCATATAATAAAAAAACAAGTACAAATAAAGGAAACCCAAAAGCCGTTGCTATATTAATTATTTTTATATTTGCAGTTGCTATAATACCAACAATAATAGAAGTAATAGATACATTTGAAGATGATTATAGTTATCAAGAAGAAATAATAAATCAAAAATTAAAATATGATATGCCTCAAGAATTTGAACAAATATATAAAACTGATTTATCAGAAAGATATATTTATAATGAAAATGGTGAATATGCTACAATTGAAATAACAAAATATATAAATACATCATCTTATTATGATACTGAAGAATTCTTAAAATATAATACTTTAATTCCACTTGATCATTTTATTAATAAAATATTAATAAATGATAATCAATGGGCAACATCTGAACACTCAGGAAAATTATATTATGCTATTATCCTACCAAATAAAACAGGATATATCATAAAGATAGAAGAACCTGTAGTATATGGTCAAGCCCATATCTTAATAAATGAATTTATTAACTCACTAAGAATAGCATAGAAATATGTTATTTTTTTTATCCTCAAACATATACTTAACTAGAACAAGGAGAATGTTATGGATAAACAAGAAATAATAAAAAATATTGCCAAACGAAGTGGCGGTGATATATATCTGGGTGTAGTTGGTGCAGTTAGAACAGGTAAATCTACTTTTATAAAAAGAATGGTAGAAACTCTAATCGTTCCAAATATAAAAGATGAATATGAAAGAAAAAGGGCACTAGATGAAATACCTCAAAGTGCAGCTGGCAAAACAATTATGACAACAGAACCTAAATTCGTCCCAAATAATGCTGCTAAAATAAAGATAGATGAAGTAACATGCAATATTAGATTAATAGATTGTGTTGGATACATGATTGATAAAGCTCAAGGAGCATCAGATGAAAATGGTCCAAGAATGGTAAAAACACCTTGGTACAATGAAGAAATACCTTTTACAGAAGCAGCAGAGATTGGAACAGAAAAAGTAATTAAAGACCACTCTACTATTGGTATTGTAATAACAACTGATGGATCCATTGGAGAATTCCAAAGAAATGATTATTTAGAAGCTGAAACCAAAGTAATAGAAGAATTAAAAAATATAAAGAAACCATTTATAATTATTCTAAATACAACCCATCCTACTCTACCAGAAACAGAAAAAATAAAAGAAGACTTACAAGAAAAACATAATGTCCCAGTCTTACCAATAAACATTGATACAATGACTGAAAAAGATATGTATAATATTCTAAGAGAAGCATTATACGAATTCCCAGTACTTGAAATAAAAGTAAATCTACCAGAATGGATTGCAAGACTTAATCCAAATCATTATGTAAAACAAACATACTTAAAAACAATAAAAGAATCTATTTTAGAAATAGATAAGCTAAAAGATATAGAAAAAATAAATACAAACTTTTTAGAAAATGAACTTATAGAAAAAAGTTATCTATCAAATGTAGACCCATCTACAGGAATAATAACAATTAATTTAACCGCACCATCTAACTTATATAACCAAGTATTAAAAGAAATAATTGATGTCGATATAAAAAATAAAGCAGATCTACTCTCTTTATTTCAAGATTTAAATACTGCAAAAAAAGAATATGATCAAATTAAATACGCCCTAAAAATGGTAAAACAAACTGGTTATGGAGTCGCAACCCCTAGTGTCGATGATATGAAATTAGATAAACCTGAAATCATTAAACAAGGACCTAGATATGGTGTCAAACTAAAAGCAGTCGCTCCATCAATACATATGATAAGAGTCGATGTAGAATCTACTTTTGAACCAATCATCGGAAGTGAAGTTCAAAGTAAAGAACTAATTGATCACATCTTAAAAGATCAAGATAAACCAAATGAGATATGGCAAAGTGAAATATTTGGTAGAAGATTAGATTCTATTGTTCAAGAAGGAATTCAATCAAAAATAAATCTAATGCCAGATAACATTAGATTAAAACTACAAACAACTTTATCAAAAGTCGTAAATAAAGGATCAAATAATATGATAGCAATTGTTATCTAATTTGATTCTTTTTTTATAAATAAACCTCTATTTTTGACTTCTAATACTTTATCCCCATAAATATAATTACAAAAGTCTAATAAATTAATTTTATCCACAACATCTGTATAAAATAAACCATCATAATAATAACAATCACAATCAAAAAGAAAATAATCAGAATAACAAATAAAAAACTCTTCATCTAAAAATACTAATATTCTTAAATCTAACTTATTATCATCATTCTTCTCTAAACAATTAATTTCTAAAAATAAACCAACTAACTCATTACAATATACTTTAACTTTATAAAAACCAAATAAATTTAAATACTTATTATAATGAACTAAATAATCTTTAACAAACTCCTCTATACTCTTCTTATCAGAATAATCGCAACCCACATATAATTTATCTAAAAATATATATAATTTATCATATACTTTCTCTATTCTCATTATTTCACCTATAAAAGTATATGAAAAAAAAGACTTAGATAGTCTCTTCACTTTCACTAACTAAGTCTTCTATTTTTTTAATTACTTCTTTAACACCTAATTTAGTATTACTTGAAAATACAACTAAGTCATCTCCAATAACTAAATCCATAGTATCAAGAATTACTTTTAAATTTTTTTGTTTTTGACTACCTGGTACTTTATCAGCTTTAGTCGCTACAACAGTAACAGGTAAATTATAATACTTTAAGAAGTTATACATAAGTAAATCATCTTCACTTGGTTTATGACGATAATCAATTAACATAAAGACTCTTTTTAACTCTTCTCTTTTTTCTAAGTATTCTTCTATCATCATACCAAATTTAGCTTGGGTCTTTTTATCAACTGCAGCATATCCATAACCAGGAACATCTATTAAGTAAAAACTATCATTTACTCCATAAAAATTTAATGTTTGTGTTTTTCCAGGACGACTTGATGTATAAGCAAGATTCTTTCTAGATAAAATAGCATTAATAAAACTACTCTTACCTACATTACTTTTACCTACTAATAAAAACTCAGGTTTTCCTTCAGTAGGATATTGACTTCTTCTAGTCGCAATAATATCTAAATTAGCTTCTTTAATAACCATTATTTCGCCTCACTTATATTTTTATTATATTCTTCTAAAAGATTATCTAACTCTTTCATTAATAACATTGCTTCATCAAAATTTTTAAGTTTAACTCCTGAAGCAAATTTATGTCCCCCACCATTAAATTTTTCAGCTATTTGGTTAATTTCAGGTCCACGAGATCTAATAGATACACGAATTTGATCATTCTTAATATCTTCAGTTAATGTAGCCCATACTAACATTTCATTTATAAAATTAAAATTATTAACCATGTTACCTGCTGAAGCACTATCAACTTCAAATTGTTTTATTACTTCATCAGTAATTTGAATATAACCAAGACCATTCTTAGTAACATTCATATTTAAAGCAATATAACCTTCTAATCTAACTTCATTCATTGGTCTCATATAAAGTTTTCTATAAACTTCGCTTAGTTCAAAATTATATCTATCCAAAAATATTGAAACAAGACCAAAAGTATTAGAAGTACAGCTATCAAATAAAAATCTATTTGAATCAGATGTTAATCCTAAATAAAGAGTTGATGCAATAGAACTATCACATTGTAAATCTGTATTTAGTATTAAATTCATTATAATTTCACATGCTGAACTAGCTGTATCTTCAATATATTCTATATTACAAAATTCTTCTACAAAAGGATGATGATCAATTTTAATAGTATAAGCAAATTGACTAAAATCTACTGAATCAACTCTTCTTTTATCAGGAGTATCAACAACTATTAATAAAGCATTATTAACTTTTTCTAATCTATCTAATCTACCTATATGAAAGAACTTAGCACTACCTGTTCCTATTGCCATAACTTTTTTATTTGGAAAAGTTAATTTAATAGAATCACGTAACGCAAGTTGACTTGCTAAAGCATCTGGATCAACTCCAACATGTCTAGCAATAACAATAGTATCAAATTCTTCAATTTTCTTATATATTTTTTTAAACATCACACATTTTCCTATCTATTGATTAAATTAAGAGTATCTCTTGCAATCATTAACTCTTCATCAGTAGGAAGAATATAAATTAATGAAGATGAATCTTCTGCACTAATTTTTCTAAATTCCCCTCTTACATCATTTGCTTCAGCATCTAATTTAAATCCTAAGCATGCTAATTTTTCAACTATTTGTGCTCTAATACTTTTACTATTTTCACCAATTCCAGCAGTAAAGCATAATACATCACAACCACCAAGTAAAACATAATATTTAGCAATATGATCTACTACAGTTCTAATATATTTATCTTGAGCTAATTTACATTTTTCATTACCTTCAGCAATTCCATTTTCAATATCTCTAGAATCACTACTTAAGCAACTTAATCCTAAGAATCCAGATTTCTTATTTAAATCATCAATAATTTCTCCAGCATTCTTTCCTTCTTTTTCCATAACAAATGGAATAATAGATGGATCAATATCTCCAGATCTTGTTCCCATCATAATACCAGCTAAAGGAGTAAATCCCATAGAAGTATCTACACATTTACCATCTTTAATAGCAGTAATTGAACCACCATTTCCTAAGTGGCAAGAAATAATTTTTAAATCATCTCTTTTTAATTCTTCAGCAATACTTAATGCTATGTATCTATGAGAAGTTCCATGAGCACCATATTTTCTTACTTTATAATTTTCATACCAACTATATGGTACTGGATATAAATAACTTACTGGATCCATTGTTTGATGGAATGCAGTATCAAATACTACTGACATTGGTACTTCTGGTAATGCTTCTCTAAAAGCATTAATTCCAAGTACATGTGCAGGATTATGTAATGGAGCATAATCTTTTAATTCAATAATATCTTGAACTACTTTATCAGTAACTAAAATAGATTCACTATATTTATCTCCTCCACTAACAACTCTGTGTCCAACACCATTAATTTCATCTAATGATTTAATAATACCTAATTCAACTAATTTTTCTAATAAAATAGAAACTGCTACACTATGATCAGGTAAATCAACTTCTTGTTTTATTTTTTCACCATTATATTTAATTGTATAGGCACTTTGATCAATCCCAATTCTTTCGAATAATCCACTGGCAATAACTTCTTCATTGTCCATGTTAAATAAACTAAACTTTAAAGAACTACTTCCAGCATTGATTGACATAATTTTCATGTAATACACCTCTTTCAAATAATCTACTAGTATTATACACGAAATGATTCACTTTTTCCATAAAAATAAAGAAAAAGTAGTATTTCTACTACCATAAAGAATAAATACCATATTTATTACTAATACCTGCTTTTTCTCTAACTAATAAATATTCTTCATCACTAATAGGTAATCCATAGAATAATCTATCTTCAAGTTCTGGATATGTAAGAATCGCTTCATCTAAACTCATATTAGACTCTCCAAGTCCATGAGATTCCACATATCTTTTTAATGGATAAATCATACAATTATTAGCTTCATCTACATATCCTTTAATAATCCAATGATTGCGTCTTTTTTCCATATACTCATCTATTTCAGGAATTATAATACTCATATTATTTAAAATAACTTGTGTCTGTAATACGGCAATATTTTCAGCAAATCTTTCACTCGGAATATAATCATAAGTACTAATAGTTTCTTTATTACCTTCACATAGTTTTAACATGTAAGCCTCATATGAATCACCATTAATTTTCTTTCGTTGATGAACATGTTCAAGTTCATGAAGCAATGTGTTTACCATCAATATATTGGTAGCAATTATACTATTATGTCCTTCAACTTTCATTTGATTACGTACTTCATTTCTAGCCATAGGAAGTGCTAAATCAAAGAATTGAATCTTTTTATTAATACTATCATATCCACCACTAGCTAATAATATTGAAGACTCTCCACCAAATTCGAATCCATTACTTACATATTCTCTAATATTTAAAAAATCTACTATTTGATCAAATATCCATTTAAGTACTGCCTCATCAACATATTTATCTCTATAATCATTATCAAGTACGGTTGCTATTTGTACTAATATATCTTCCATATTATCACCTAATATAATAATAACATAAAAACAAAAGATAGACCATAAGGCCTATCTTTTAAGCTTCATAACTTATTGTTTGTTATAGCTTCCACTTACTTGATTCATTCCGTTTTGAACTAAACGTCTTGTAATTTCACCACCAACTGTACCATTAGCACGACTAGTAGCATCTGGTCCTAAATTTACACCAAATTCATTAGCTATTTCATATTTCATTTTTTCAATAGCTTGTTTAGCACCTGGAACTCTCATTTTCATTGAAGAATTCTTTTTGTTATTCATTTATTTCACCTCCTGTACACTAATAGAATGTGAAATAAATAAAATTTAATACTAAAATTTAATTACCAATTTATAGCAAATCAGAATACTCAGAATTTTTTTCAACTTTTACTTTAATAGTATTAATAGTTTTAACTGCTTCATCAATCATACTCATATAATCAAACTTATTCTCTTCTTCAATAGAAGTTTCAATAGTTGGATTAATAACTGGATGTTTAGGAACAAACACAGTACAACAATCTTCAAAAGGTAAAATACTAATTTCATATGTACCAAGTTTTCTAGCAATTTCCATAATTTCTAATTTATCTAAACAAGCAACTGGTCTAATAACCGGCATATTTGTAACACTATTAATTACATTCATACTAGTTAATGTTTGAGAAGCAACTTGTCCAATAGATTCTCCATTTACTATTGCATATCCTTTATATTTTTTAGAAAGTTTTTCCATAATACGATACATCATTCTACGCATAATAGTAATACAGTAATCTTCTCTACAGTTCTTATAAATCTCTTCTTGAATTGGAGTAAAATTAACAACATGTAAATTAATATTATCTGTATATTCTGCAAGTTTTCTACATAAATCAACTACTTTATTTCTAGCTTCTAAACTTGTATGTGGAATAGCTTCAAAATATACACAATCTAATTTAACTCCTCTTTTCATTGCTAAATATCCTGCTACTGGAGAATCAATTCCACCACTTAACATTAACATTCCTCTAGGTTGAGTACCAACTGGATATCCACCAATTCCTTTATAACTATTTAAATAGATATAACTATGTTTTTCTCTAATTTCAACTTGAACAAGTAATTCAGGATTACGAACATCTACTTTAATATTAGGTATATTTCTAAGAATAACTCCACCAAGTACATGATTCATATCTTGACTATGAACTTCAAAAGTCTTATCACTTCTCTTAGTCTCTACTTTAAAAGTAGAAAACTTTTCATTTTTAACAATCTCTAATACACTACTCTTTATAGTTTCTAAATCAGTATCCACAATATTTGCAATATGATACATATGAATACCAAAAGTTTTATCAATAATATTCTTAATATCTTCAAGTTCACTATCTTTAAATTCAATATACATTCTCGCTCTATCTTTAGATATTAATACATCATAATCTCTTAATTTATTTTTTAAATTATTAAACAAAGTTTTAATAAAGAAATTTAAATTTCCCTTCTTTGTACTTAATTCACCATATTTTATTAATATAACTTTATCCATAGTATACCTCCACCACGCATATTTTATCATAATAATATTAAAATCTCAATAAAAAAGATGACCTAAGTCATCTTACTTTTGTTCATATAATAATACTACATCTATTCCATCGATACTTACTTCAGTAGGTGAAATAAAATTAGTGTTTTTATTATACATAATTTCTAATACAAAGAATTGAACTCCTCCACTCTTGATTACATCTCCCTCAAGAATTTCACTTCCGTCTTCATATTTAATTGTATAAGAAATATTTTCACATACTTTTTGAGCATTAGTCATATTTGCACTAGAACAACTAATAGTACCTTTATTAATTTCTTTTAATTTACCATCTAATGAACCATCATTTCTAACAGTAAATGGGAACTTAACTCCATCTCCTGGCTGATATATATCAACTTTCATATCACTAATAGTAGTACTTTTAATTGTAGGATATCCAAATTTAGCCTTTCCATAAGTCGTAAAATCTTTACCTGCAGTAATATTAATATTCCATGTAGCAGAATTAATTTTAGCAGATCCTTTTATAGTTAAAGTTGTACTTAATACAGCATATGCAATAGTTAAAGTAATAACTGAAACTAACAATGCACAACATGCCATTAATAATGAACTTCTATCTTCTTTAGTCTTCATTGTATCACCAACCTATCATATATATAGAATAACATTTTTTTTACATTTTATCAACATAAGAAAAAGAGATTTACCTCTCTTTTAATCACCATAATTATTTGTAGTAAGCTTACTCTTAAATTCTTCATCAACATAAGATATACATTTAACTGCAATATCTAATGCTTTCTTATAATTACCTTTAAAATATTGAATTTCTGCATCACATAAACTTCTATCAACTTCTTCATAATATGATCTATATCTATTACCATATACAATAGAACTTTCAACAAGTCTTGCAGTCTTAATCATATCATTAGTAGTATTATATAGTTTTAATACTAAGTCTCTTGCAGTATCAACTCTAGTATTTAATGTCTTAATAACAATAGGTTTCTTTTCAAGTTCAGCTACTACTTCTTGAATAGCCTCATTAGCTTCATTTAATTGAACAAAGTAATCATCTGTAATAACAGGTAACTTATAACATCTCATCTTAGTCTTACATTGTTTTAAGAATGTTTGAATCTCTTCCAATTGCTCTCTTGCACGAACTTCATCATCATACATATTACCTAGTGATTTTAAAGCCTTATCAAATTCATCTTCCATTTCATCTAAGCGAATAGATAAACCTTCTAACTCTTCATTAAGCATTGAATATGGTGCACTACCATTATTAACTCTTGCAACTAGTTTTCTATAATCATCATTTATAACAACTAATACTTTATTAACTTCATGTATAATTGATAAATCTTCTTCCTCTAAATCATACATACTCTTAATATCATCTAATTGTTCATAAACATCATTAACTAATTTATTAGTCTTATTAATCTTACGATCAAAATCTCTTGAAACCTCTTCATAGACTTTACGAGATAATCTTTCTTTTTCAAAATCTATAAATAATGAATCAAAATATTCTAACATTACTTTTAAATCAAACATACAACCTTCTAGATTAAGTACTTTTACTTTTTCTAAAATAGATTCTATATTCTTATTAGATTCTTCAAAATTATACTCAATATTTAAATATTCTAATGGATATCCATGACTAACCATATCATCATAAATATTTTTTATTTCTTTCATACGATTTGGTATTATTTGTCTTGCCATTAATAACACATCTGGTACTTCATTAACTATAATTTCCATATGTTCAATCATTGTATCTAATGCTTTTACAATATGAACAACTTCATTATAATCATTAACTTCCATTACTTTTTCAAAATCTAAAAATCTTCTTTCAATATTATCTAGTTGTAATTCAATAGCTTCTTGCATATCATCATATAAAGACTTATGTTCTTCATATTCTCTTCTTAAACCACGATATTTAGTTTTTAATTTAATAACTATTGAACGATATTTTTCTTCACTTAAAGTAATATCTTTAATTTCTTCTAATAAATGTCTTGCAGCTTCTCTAGCTTTATAAATCTCAAGTTCTATCTTTGCAATTCTAATTCTACAATTTTTATAATCTCTCTTATCAATAAATACATCTAAATCAATTAACATATCATCAATAAGTGTAAGTTTCTTTTCTTTAATATCAATAAATCTTTCATGCCATTTATTATATTTTTCTTCCATCTTATCATTCTTGATAATTGGTTCAACTTTTGATAATTCTAAAAGTACTGGTGTACTTGCAACAACATTTCTATCTATTTCTAAGTCTTTTGCTTTATTTCTAACTTTTTTTACTTTTATTTTTCTAACAAAGTGAATAATAACAATAATCATAATTAGAACAACTACAATAATTGATCCGGTATAAAGAAATAAACCTTCCATATCCTCACCTCTACTATTCAATATATATGTATTTTATCATATCAACCTACTTTTTTCTACAATTTTAAAGAAAATCCCATATTTAATTCTACTAATCATTGAAATTCCTTGACATATCAACAAATTTAACATATAATTATAACTGCAAATTCCTTGAAACAGCGGATTTGGAGTAACTTAATGTGTTCTATAAAAAACAAGTAACAATGCTGTTTAGCGAAAATAGAACTCCCTAATTTACGGCCTAATCAATTTCAACGATTTGTATAATTTATATTTGAGAAAGAGGAGAAAAAATATGGCAAGATATACTGGACCAAGTTATAAACAAGCTAGACGTGTTGGTTTCTCAATTTCAGAAACTGGTAAAGAATTAGCTCGTCGTCCATACGGACCTGGTCAACACGGAGCTGAACGTAAAGGAAAGTCATCTGATTACGGAACTCAATTAAAAGAAAAACAAAAATTACGCTTCATGTATGGAGTTAATGAAAGACAATTCCATAAAACATTCTTAGAAGCAGAAAAAATGCAAGGAATTCATGGTACTAACTTCTTAAGATTATTAGAATCAAGATTAGATAACTTAGTATACCGTATTGGATTCGCTTCAACTAGACGTGCTGCTAGACAATTAGTTAACCACGGACACGTAACTGTTAATGGAAAGAAAGTTGATATTCCATCATACAGAGTTAAAGTTGGAGATGTTATCGCTATGAAAGAAGATGACAAAAACTTAAAAGTTGTTGCTGAAGCATTATCAAAAGTAACTAAGAGAGTTGAATTCATTAACTATGATGAAAACAAAATGGAAGCTACTTACGTAAGAATGCCTGAAAGAAATGAATTAAATGCTGATATCAATGAAGCATTAATCGTTGAATTCTACAACAAGTAAGAAAAATAAAAAGACGAGAAATCGTCTTTTTTTTGTTTATAAATTAAATTCTTCATAATGACAATTAGGAATTATACCATCATATAAATTATTCATATCATGATTTAAAATAATATGTCTAAGCACTCTATAAATAGAACCATGAGTAACAATAATAATAGATTCATCTTTATGTTTATCTTTAATATAATCTAAAAAACTTCTACATCTTTCAAACATACTAGATACAGATTCAACATCCATATCTTCTAACTTCCAATAGTCTTCTTCATTAATATCGTCTCTTGATTTGCCAACTAAATTCTTCATATCACGATCAATTAATCTTTTATCAGGAGAAGTCTCTACTCTATCTCCTACTAATATAATTGCAGATTCAACACATCTAATTAAAGGAGACATATAACAAAAATTAAAATCTATATCTTTAAGCTTTTCTTTTAATCTTTGACATTGTCTTCTTCCTGTATCGTTCATCATCTCATTATTAAGACCACAAATATTACCTTCAAAGTTCTCTTCAGTTTGACCATGTCTAACTAAAACTATTTTCATCTACTCAACTCCTAATACTTTTAAAGCATCACTATAAGTAATAAATTTGCTTAAATAACTACCATCTTCATAAGAAGAATATCCAATAACTAAATACTTGCCATTAACTACTTTAACATCAGTAAAATAATCATCTCTTTCATCACCATAAGTAATAACAGTAGCCTCATCTAATTCTTTATTATATTTACCAATTAATCCATCATAACTATAAACAGAAACCCCATCCCCTGTATTCTTCTTACTAGGACTAGAAGTTGTACCAATAACAATAACATTATCATTTTCATCAATCTCTACTCGATTAAATCTCTCACTTGCATCATTTGAATAAACTACTTCCCCACGATATTCTCCACTTAAATTATATTTAACAATTAAAGCATCAGTGTTACCAGTATCATTACCATTAACTTTTCCGCCAACAACAAATAATCTATTATCAATTTTATTAATACCAGTAAATCCTAAATTATCCGTATTTTTATATTTAGTAGTACTTACATAATCTCCATCATCTTTATAGATTGAAACAATACCAACTCTCTCATCATTCTTTCCAACTACATAAATAGTATCATCATCTACTAAAATATCATTATAAATAGCATGTTTACTACTACCATAATTAACCTTCCAGTCTACTTTTAAGTCTTTTCCATATTTAATAAGGAATGCTCCACCTTTTTTAGAATCTCCAATAGTAAGATTATCATAAATACTTTGTCCACATACTAAATAACCATCTTCTACTACTTTAACATCTACAAATTTAGATTGACCAAGTACTTGAAAATCAGATTCAAATAAAATATTTCCATCAGCATCATATTTAACTATTAAAGCACTTCTTAAATTATTTTCATGCTCCCTTTCATCTTTTTCATAACTACCAACAGCAATTAAATCTTTATCATCAACTACCACATCAAAGAAAGCTCCATTAAACCCTTTATTATAAAGTTTTTCAAATAACTTCTCCTTCTTTTGATTATACTTAGTAATCTTTGCTTTTTCCAAATAATTCTCATTGTTGTTATTACTACCAACAGTAATATAATTCTTTTTATTAACATATAAAGAATTTATTCCATCAAAATAAATTGATTTACCTTCATCTATAATCAAGTTATAAAATACATAACCAAATTCAATAATAAGTACAACTAAACATACTCCTGCA
Organism: Bacilli bacterium; assembly: GCA_016293205.1. Classification (GTDB taxonomy): domain Bacteria; phylum Bacillota_I; class Bacilli_A; order RF39; family UBA660; genus JAEDES01. Next base: position 25,391 of record JAEDES010000005.1, on the reverse strand, counting down.
ATAATCTTTAATATCTTTTTTAATCTTTCCATTCTACCACCCTCTAATTATTTTAACATAAAAAAAAGAGGAAACCAAGTTTCCTATTCAAATATACCTAAATAATATTTCTTTTTTCCTCTTCTAATTACAATATATTTAGAATCAATACAAACATCTTTAGTAACCATAAATTCTAAATCAGTAATCTTATCTCCATTTACTGTAATTGATCCATTCCCCATAAATTCACGAGCTTCTCTCTTACTAGAACATACTCCATTATTTACAAGTACATCAATTAATAAACTATCTTCAGTCATCTTAAATGGTTCAAGTCCACTAAATGCAACTTCTACATCTTTACCAGTAAATGATTTAATGTCTCCACTAAATAAAGCTTCACTAATTTTAACAGCATTTTCATATGATTCTTTTCCATGTAAATCAGTAATAATTTCACGAGCTAAAGCTTTATGAGCTTCTCTTAAATGTGGATTTTCTTGATTTTTCTTTTCTAATTCTTCTATTTCTTCTTTACTTAAGAAAGTAAAGATTTTTAAGTAATGAACAACCATTTCATCATCTACATTAATTAAGTATTGATATAATTCATAACTAGATGTTTTTGCTTCATCTAACCATAAAGCATTACCTTCACTCTTACCAAATTTATTTCCATATTTATCAAGTACTAAAGGCATTGTAAATGCATATGCGTCTTTACCAAGTTTCTTTTTAATTAAATCAAGTCCTGTAGTAATATTACCCCATTGATCAGAACCCTCTACTTGCATAACACAATTTTTATTTTGGTATAACCATAAGAAATCATATCCTTGAATTAACATATATGCAAACTCCGCAAAAGTAATTCCAGAATCTAATCTTCTACGAATAATATCTTTATCTAACATATAATTAACATTGATATATTTACCAACATCTCTTAATACATCAGTAAATTCATATCCTTTAAACCAATCATAGTTATTAACAACTTCTGCTTTACCATCGAAGATTTTTAATACTTGATCTTTAATTCCTTGTAAGTTTTCATTTAATTTCTCTTTAGAAATAATCTCTCTTTCAGCAGTTGGTCTAGGATCTCCAATTAATCCAGTAGCTCCACCACATAAAAGAATTGGATTATGTCCAGCTTTAGCTAATCTCTTAGCAGTAACTAATGAAGAGTAATGTCCTAGATGAAGACTATCCGCAGTAGGATCTGTTCCCCAGTAAAAAGTAATCTTTTCGTTATTTAATTTATCTGCTATATCATCTCCAGCAACATCTTTTATTAAACCTCTCCATTGTAATTCTTCAAATAATGTCATTTTCTTTCCTCCTCTAATTTTAAATCATTAATTTCATCTAATTTAAATCCATAATCTAAATATATTCCTTGTACATCACGAGTTGTTATACTCTTTTTATCAATACCTAATACTTTTAAAGTATCATATACTGCTTTTTCACTTGGTCCTTCAATTTCTAAATATGTAGGAATCATAGGCCAATAATCAATATCAATCTCTACTCCATTAAGTAAATATTGAACTCTTCTATTCTCTTGATATCCTTTTGCCTCATATCCTAATTCTTTTAAAATTAAATTAGTCCTCTCAAAGTTATCAACTTCAACTTCTAATTCCTGAGTTCCATCAATTGATGAAGATACTAAATTCTTAATAGTAAGAGTAGTCTTATCACCATTAGTTCTAAGTCTTATCCATTTACTCTCTACTTTTGGAATAAAATCATAAACGTATCGTTTTTGAAGTTTGTCAAAACAAAACTCTGCTCCAACTGATTCAAGTTTTTCTTTGATACTTTCTACATCAATTTCTAATACTCTTACTTCATACTCAGTATGCATAACATCCCTCCTAGCAAAAAAAAGCGAATACTCCATCCATAAGGACGAAATATTCGCGGTACCACCTTAATTCATAAGTATAAAACCTATGCACTTTATAACTTTAACGCAGTTAACGTTTTTCTCCAAATATTGTAATTCATATTTTATTATCTCTTAGTTTCCACCAACCACTAAGTCTCTAAAACAAATAATAAATACTACTAATATATTTATCAACAAAAATATTAAATATACTATACCACAAAATTAAATATTTACAAAGTCATTTTTCTAAGATTATCTAACTTTTTTTGATGAATATCACCATAAATATAATACTTTTTCTCTAAAGAAGACTTTAATCCACCTCTAAGCATACTTATATTAAATAAAACACTATGACTAATATTCTTTTCAAATATTCCTATAATATTACCACTCTTATCTAATTCAATACCTTCAATACCAATAAAACTACTAATATATTGACCTAAAAACTCAAAGTTAGAATCTAATAACTTAATACATGATTTACTCTTACTATAAGATTGACTAAATAAATAATATAAATTATCCATATATTTAAATACACATATTCCTTGAATACAAGCAGGTAAATTAGAATAAACCTTAAACTCATCAATACTTATTCCATCACTAAAAGATAATTTATATCTAACCATTCTACCTTCATAACTACAAGTACATACATATAAATAACTATCATAATAATATAAAGTAGCTGCACTAACAATACCATCTAATTCATTAGATATATTTATATTACAATCTACTTTAGTAACAATACCATTTATAAAATCAGAATACTTATAACAGTTAATTTTACCATTCTTCTCAGTAATAAATAAATATCCTTTATCGCAATAAGTTATTCCACCTACATGACTATTATTATCAAGTTCAACATATTTAATAAATTCATCTTTATAAATATATACTCTAGAATTAACTCTATCTTTACTATAACAACTTATAAAAAAATACTCTTCACTCCTACATATACCTTGTACTATAAAATTATCATTAATAATATTAGAATAATCTATATCATAAGAAAATACACCCTTATAATCAAGATTACTATCATTAAATAAAATATCTAAACCTCGACTTTTAAATAATTTCATATTACACCTCTACTATATTATATCAAAAAAAAATAAGTCATAAGACTTATTTTGCTTTTTCTTTAGTTTCTAATTTCTTAACTACTTGTTTAGATACTTCTAAAGTTTTAACTTTAACATCTTCAGCCATATCTCTTAAGATTGGAGTACCTTTATCAATAGCTAAATCAACTAATTCTTGAGCTTTATTTTTTAATTGAATTGATTTTTCTTTAGCTAGTTCTAAAACTTTTTCTTTATCTAGGTCAGCTAATTCTTCTTTAATTTCTTGAATTCTATCTTCAAATTCTTCTTTGATTTCTTCAACATCAATCTTTTTAATTTGAATCATTAATTCATCTAATTTTTCTTTAAGAATAGCTCTTGTTTCACTACCTTTTTTAGGTGCGAATAAAATTCCTAATCCTGCTCCAATAGCAGCTCCTGCTAAAAATTTTCCAAATCCAGATTTCTTACTCATAATAATCCTCCTCATTTTTCTTATTAAAAATTCTAGAAATAAATCCTATCGCATTACTAACAAAACTATCAGTAATTGTTGAAATACTATTAGTTGCTCTAGTAATAACTTCAAATGTAGTATTTAAAGCATTAACTTTTTCTTCTACATTTTCAACTACTCTATCAACCCTATCTAATACTTTAATTAATTTTATTCCTAAAATTATTAACACTATTAATAATATGATACCAGCTACATATAATAGTACTGGTAAATATAAATCTAAAAGTTCCATATTAACCTCCTATTCATTATCTTTATACATTGAATCTATCAAATCAAATAAATTATCAGAGTCTACTTCTTCTTTCTTTTCTTCTACAACTTCTGTAGTTTTTTCTTCTACTCTTTCTTCATCTAATCTAGATAGTCTACTATTGCTTTCAGTAGATTCTTCTTCGTCATAGTTATCTTTAACTCTACGTCCAACAGTATTAGATGCATCAACATAATCTACATTATATTCTAACCCTAAATCATGAAAATATTCTAAAGCATCTCCCATTGTTAATTCTTTTACAGAAGGTTTTTCATCTTCATTTAAATCAACTAATAGATTAACATCTTCATCTTTTTCTACTTTATATGATGTCTCTTCCTTAACTGATTCATCCATAAATTCTCTTTCTAAATCTTCTTTTATAGTTGTACCATAAGCTTTCTTTCTAACATCATCTAAGTTTAAGTTACTTCTAGAATAACTACTAGTTAATCTAACTTCTTTCTTTTGTACTACATCTTCTTTTTTATAATTCTTATCTAAAATACCATAGATTGGAGAAATAATTGGTGAAGGTGTAAAATGAGTTCTTGCTTCTTTTTTCTCATAAGCTCCACCACTATATTCCGAATATGTAGATTTATTAGAAGACATTCCATAAGGATATTTCTCTACTGGTTTAGATTGATAATATTTAGGTTCTTCTTTAACCTCAGGAAGAACTTCTTCTTTCTCATAATCTAATACTTTGACAATTTCTGGTTCAGGAGGTACTTCATCAAATACATCCTCTTCAACTTTAAGATCTTCATCAGAAACATCAAATTCTTCTTTAATTCTTTCTTCTAATTCTTCTCTTTGTGCTGGAGAGATTTCAAAATCCTCATCAACATAATCAGTTTCATCTAATTCTTCAACTTTAGTTTCTTTCTTTTCAGGTAAAACAACTTTCTTAGCAATAGGCTTATCTTGTTTCTTTTCCTTGAAAAAATCAGTCTTAGTCTTTGGTTTTTTTGGTTTTTCTTCTACTTCTACTATTTCTTCTTCAAAAAGCGCATTTTTTAATTTATCCAAAATACCCATAAATTCACCTCTCAACTACTCATCAAATACATCTTCATCAATATCAATGTCAAAGTCATCATCTTCAAATACATCTTTTTCTTCTTCAACATATCCATCTTCAGCTGCTTGTAAATAAACATCTTTAGAATCAGTTGTATTAAATAAAGTAAAGTTTTCTTCTTTATAACTTAAAACGTTTTCTCCAACCAAACTCTCTAGTACTGCATCATTAAATTTAATTGTTCTAAGAACATAACACATATTTGTAATTACAGTAGAAAGTTCTTCTTCCTTAACGTAAGCTTCCATCTTTGCATAATTAAACACAAACTGTATATAAAATTTGTTATCAATTTCTTCAATTCTAATATATCCATCTTTTTTATTAAACTTCAAAAGATTGGAATAATGTATATCATTCTCAACGTTATATTTTAAATCACTCTTATGATAATACCCAATAGCATCAACATATAAGTAATATTTATTATTATATTTATCTATAAACGAAGCATTATATTCTTCTTTATGAAGAAACTTAAGTCCTTTAGGAACATAGTATTTATATCCATCAAAATGTACATTATATAAATCTACTTTTTTTGATAGTAAATTCTTAATATTTTTTCCAATATCAGCAGTATCTAATTTCACTGCACTACATCCAGTAACTAAAATCATTACTGCAGAGAGTAAAACAATTAGTCTTTTCATATTTCACCTACTCTTAATACATTATATCAAATTTTTTATAAATGTAAAAATATTTTACTATTATTTTACTTTTTTACACTTTTTTTAGTAGCAACTACAGCATATATAGGCATTCCCTTACTAGAGAATTTATCTTCATACTCAGTAGTAATTAATTCATCCTCTGTACTATGTAAGTCAAAAGTAATATCACTAAGTACATATCCACCTTCACTAAAACTCATAAGAGAATAAATATATAACCCTTGATTATCAGTTCTCATATAGATAGAATAATCTTCTCTAAAAATATGACTATATTTCTCTAAAAATACTCTACTAGATAATCTTCTCAAATGATGTCGAACTTTAGGCCATGGATCAGAAAAGTTAAGATAAATTCTATCAATCTCTTTATCAAATACTTTTTCTATATTTAAAGCATCCATTCTAATAATCATTAAGTTTTTAACACCTTCTGGTATTTTTGGTAAGCTTCTAGCAAGTACACTATCAAATTTCTCAATACCAATAAAATTAATATCTGGATATTTTAAAGCATTCTCAATAATAAACTTACCCTTACCCATACCAATTTCTATATAAATAGGATTATCATTACCAAATACTTCTTTCCATTTACCAATATACTCTTCAGGATTTTTAACTAAGTATTCACTTGCATTTAATATTTCATCTTTATTTTTGACATTTCTAAGTCGCATTTCAATCACCTATCTATATTTTATCACATAATAAATACAGTTGCATATAATAAAACGAAAGTCAGGTATAAATATGAATATAGGTTTTCCCCCTTTTATACAACCAAATATCTATCAAGAAATAGAAAAGTTAAAACAAGAAATAAACTATCTAAAACAAAAAATACAAGAATTAGAAAATTCTAATAAAACAAACTATTTACAAAAAGATGACTCTTATCATATGTTATGAACACTAAAGTGTTCTTTTTTTTTACAAATATACTTATTTTATGGTATTATTAAATTGTATATAATCATATATACGAAAGGTAGGCACAATTAATGTTAAGACTAAAAACAATAGATAAAGAAGAATATGACAACTATGTAAGAAATCATCAATATAAATCACATTTCTTACAATCACTTTCTTGGGGAGAATTTGCAAAAGTAAAAAAGAATCTAACTCCACATTATCTAGGACTAACAACAGAAGATAATCAATTAGTTGCTGCAACTCTTCTACTAGAGAAACACTTACCAATGAATATGTGTTATTTATATGCCCCTCGTGGCTTTGTAATAGATTTTAATAAAAAAGAATTACTCAAAACAATGACTAAAAAAGTAGTAGAATTCGCAAAAACAAGAAAAGCAATCTTTGTAAAAATAGATCCAGATATAATAAGGAAGTCTTATAATTATCAAAATGAAGAACAAAAATTAAATTATGATCCAGAAGTAATATTTGATAATATTAAAAAAGCAGGTTTCAAACATCTTGGATTTACAAAGAATTTTGAAACATCTCAACCTAGATATTCATTTAGAATTAATTTAGAACAATCAATGGAAGATATAGAAAACCACTTATCAAAGACAACAAAACAACGTATCGCTAAATCAGAAAAATTAGAAACAGAAGTTGTTATTGGAACAAAAAAAGATATTAAAGAATTCTATCATCTTATGACTCTAACTGAATCAAGAAAAGACTTTATTTCATATAATGAAGATTATTATGAAACACTATATGAAATATTTAATGGAAATAAAAATTCTAAAGCAACACTTTTCATAGGAAAAATAAACTTTAATAAAACTATTAAATCATTAGAAAAAAATTTAAAAAGAATTGTAGATCAAATATCTATTCTACCAATAGATAATCTAAGTAAAAGTGCAAAAACTAAGTTAGAAGAACTAAGAAAACAAAAAGAAAATACTCAGTCAGAAATAAATAAGTACAAAGACTATGCAAAACAATATGGAAATGAAATTACTCTTAGTGCACATATGATTATTGAATATGGAGATAAAGCTTGGGTACTATATGCAGGTAACCACAATATATTATCTGAAACATACGTAAATTATCATACATATTATGAACACTTAAGATATTGTAAATCTAGAGGTCTAAAAATATACGACCAATTCGGTACAATTGGAGATTTAAGAGAAGATAACCCACTATTTGGTCTACATGAATTTAAACGTAAATTTGGTGGAGATTATGTAGAATTCTTAGGTGAATGGGATTATGTAATTAATCCAGTAATGTACTTTGTATTTACAAAACTAGTTCCAATCTATAGAAATATTATTAAAAAAAGAAGTAAAAAAGCTTTAAAAGAAGAACTAGAAAAATCAGAAGAACAAGAAAAGGAAAGTTAATTACTTTCCTTTTTTTAATACTTTAATTTTTGCAAATATATAATCTAGAGAAATACCAATTATAATCGCTTCAAATATTTGTAAACTATAAGCATATCTTGGCATAACTTCTATTAATAAATATACTCCAAAGTATACAAGTAATATTAAACACATAAGTACATGTTCTTTTTCAAATTTAAATTTAATAAATTTAAATGCACTGCAAACAGCAAGAATATTAAATAAAATTATCCATATCTGATTAATAATATTTAATACTTTATAATAAACTTCATCCATACTTATAGACCATGATAAATCAGAATTAAACCAAAGTATTTTAGTCTTCTTTAAAAAATGAAGAGGAATTTTCTCAAATTGCATAATTCTATTAATTGCTTCTTTCTTAGCAGCTTCACTATCTCTTGCATAAATTGCCGCATCTTGGTTACTATACATTCCACTAGTCTCATAATTAAATCCTAATACAAATTTCCATGAACTATTAAGAATTTCTAATCCACTAGGACTAACATTAGTTGCTTTCAATAATAAACTAGTACCATTAAACACAACATAGTATCCCATAAATATAATTAAGAAACTAATAATTAACTTCTTCCAATCTACTTTAGTAATAAATAAAAACACAAAATATAATAAAATACTAAATACTATAACAATAGTTTCACTTCTAAAAATATTACTAAGTCCAAGTAAAATTCCCACTATTACACTACTAATAACAAACTTCTTTTTAAAATTAATATTTAAAAGTATATATAAAGCAATTAATATTATTAATGCAGGTAAAAACTGATTAGTAAGAACACTATTTAATAATAATGGAAATAAAAATATAGAATATAAAATACTACTAATTTTTGCACTTCTTTCACTACATATTCTTCTACTAATTAAATAAACAAATACAACAGTTAAAGAAGTAACAATACAATTAACAATCTTTAAAAAGAAAACACTATTAATAATGCTTAAAAGAAATGCTTGATATAAAACATGTCCCATTTGATATCCCCAAGTAATAAAATATCCCATACTTTTATAACTATCAGTACCATTAACAATCTCTAATGCTGCATCATACATAACTTTAAAATCAGATATAATTGGAGTATCTACTAATAAAATAACACCTAATCTAATAACAAAAGAAAATAAGAACAAAAATATAATAAACTTATTTTCTTTAATCCACTTCTTAAGTTTATCCATCTACTTCACCAACTTCTTTAAGAATTTATCAACTTTTTCACCAAAGATTTTTTCTAAAGTTTTAGTCTTCATTATAAATATAAAGTATATAATCGCACCAACAATACTATATAACATAATAATAAATATATTTAATAATCTATTATTAAGATCTAATGGAACAATAAAACTCATAATAAATAAAACTATATACATAAAAAATGATCCACACAATATATCAATAAAATGATTAAACCATTCATCAAATTCAATTTTATATTTAGTTCTAAGTACAACAATACAAATTATAAAAGACGTTAAATATCCAAGTAGACTTGCAACAATCACTCCATAATATGCAGGTATACCTAATGTATAAAATGTTCTAATTAAACTAACATTTAATAAACATTTAACTAATACACCAGATATTAAACTAATAAATACCATTTTATAATCTTTAAATAATTGAACAACTGTAATCATTGCTGTAAATAATCCGATTATAAGACCAACAAATATATAAATAGATAAAATACTTGGTCCATACTCACTAGTACCATAAAATACATTCCAAATTGGTTTAGCTAAGAAACTAATTCCTAATGTCATTGGTAACATAAATACTAATAATAAATTAAGTGTTTGATTAACTTTCTTATTAATATCTTTCTTATCTTTCTTAACAATACTTTGTGTAAGATTAGGTATTAAACTAACAATAACACCTGTTGAAATAGATAAAATAATCATATTAAATTTAGATCCCCAAGTAGAAAGCATACTCATAACTATTTCAGCATCAACTACACTAAATTTAGCAACATTTACTAATGCTTTAACAACAGTAACCATATCTATATAATTATACATTGCTTTAAATATATCAATCATAATAAATGGTACTGCATAAAATACTATCTTTTTAACAATATCTTTATTTGTAATGATGGGTTCATTAGTATTTCTAATTTTTTCATTAAATTTAGTCTTATTCTTATTAAGTTTAACTACTAAGTAAAAATAAGAAACTAATGCTCCAACAGTTGCACCTAGTAAAGCAACTCCTACTGCCGTAGTTAATGATAATTTAAAAATATCCACAACTAAATAACTACCTAATACAATAAGTAAAACTCTAACTATTTGTTCCAAAACTTGTGATACTGAAGGTGGACTCATAAATCTATGTCCTTCAAAATATCCTCTATATACACTTAATACTGGTACAATTAATACTGCCGTTGCAATAATACGAATAACCATAGTAACTGATTGAACAGTATTACCTCCAGTTAAATCTCCCATAACAAATTTAGCTAAATAAGGAGCAAATATCATAATAAGTATGAATGATAACATACCCATTACCATAGCAATTTTTTTACCTAATATAAATGTTCTTTTCTTCGCACTATGATATCCTAAAGTTTGATACTCACTTACAACCTTACTAATCGCTAGAGGAATACCAGCAGAAGATAAAGACATAAATAATAAATAAATTGTATAAGCATATCCATATAATGCCCCACCCTTTTCACCAATAATGGCATGAAAAGGAATAACATATAATACTCCTAGAATCTTACTTAAAACAATTCCAAAAGTAGTAATAAAAGCACCTTTAACAAACGTACTCTTCTTCATACTCATCCTCCTTATAAAAATAATACCATAAAATTACCTAAAAAAAAATACTACTACCTAGTATTAATTCTCATAATAAATAATCATTGCTGAAAAACAATAAACTTGTTCTTCACTAAATATTCCCATACTAACCTGATACTTAATGTCAATAACTTCTCCAGAAATATTATCTAAGAAATCATTTATGGCAACCTCTAAATCTAATTCATCTTCCATATCAAATAATTTAACTTTCATATTATCACCAATATAAAATTATCAAATAATTATTAAAAAAAATGTCAAAACTAATCAATTTTAACATCTTTACCTAATTCAATATTCTTACATAATTTAAACTTATGAATTAAATTATTACAATTCCCATAAGATAAATGACCTGTATATGAATCAATCACCATCTTATATTCCGTATAATCAATAAGATTATCTAAATAAAGTTGATTTACCTTTTTCATTTTTTCACCTATCCTATCATCATAATCTAATTGTATTATATATATGCAAGGTTTTAACTAAAATTATTATGTAAAACAACACAAAAAGATGTCAATTATTCAACATCTTTTCTTTTTAAATCATCTACTTTTTCTTTTACAGTAGCTTTTTCAATGGTACTACCACCATTATTACTTTCATTTTCATTTCTAATTCTTCTATTGATATCAAGTTCAACTATTGAATCACAAATTTTATATCTATAGAAGTTTTTAATTACTGAATAATCTCCTTCTCCTATAGCTTTACCCATCGCTTCACGGTATTCATCTTTTTCAGCAAGAGTAATATACACTGGAGGTAATCCAGCATCTTCTAACAACTTATTAATAAATCCACGAACTGAACGTCCATTACCATCCGCAAATGGGTGAATTCTAATTAATTCACAACCTAAAACTACACATCTATCTAAGTATTCTAATAAGAAATCAGCATCTTGACTATCTTTAACAAATGGTGCAATTTCTTTTAAATATAAAACTTCTGGATCTAGTTTATCTAATTCTTTAAATATAAATGGATATGAAACTAAATCAGATGGGAATCCTTTAATATAAGCATCACTTCTTCTGAAGTTTCCACCAAATTCAGGATGTGCTGTTAAAGAATATAATTTTTCATGTATTTCTTTTAAAGTAAATACATTAAACATATAATCAATATCGTCTGAATGAATATATTCATACATAACACGCATTCCTTCAATTTCCTCAGGACTATGCACACCTTCTATTTTACTTTCATTCTTAATATATCTAGATACAAACGAATTCTTTAAAGTTTCAAAGTTACAACGATCACCTAATTCATAATACATACTAATTAAAGTTGTTGGAATAGTATTATCATCACTATAAAGTTGTCTTCTTTGTTTTCTTTGTTTATATCCCATAAACATTTCTTGAATTATATGATTAGGTTCAACACCTAAAATAATCTTTGCAAGAATTGTTCTATTAACACCTTGAACTTTTAATAGTTCTTTAATAAATCCTTCAATATCAAAGTCTTCTGATTTTAAATAATTTTCTATATCTTTTGAACCCATTTTAATACCCCCTTATACAAAATGTTATTCATTATTAGATAAGTAACTTAAAATACTACTTATTTCTTCTCTACTAATTGTAAAATTTGTATTTCTAAAACCAATTTCAGGTCTTAAACCATCTTTATTATGAAAGTCAGATCCTATTGTTGAAATTAAATTATTATTTTTAGCAAAAGTATTCCATTTATCTGTATCATCATGCATCATATCATTTCTATCAACATATAAATAGTTACCTTCAATAGCGTCTACTTTCATATCTTTAACTAATTCTAAAATATCATCTTCAGTTAATCCATCTTCATAACTATAAGCAACTGGATGTGCAAGAACAGCTTTACCTCCTGCACTTCTAATTAAGTCAGCAGCTTCACTTGGTGTAATAGTAACTTTCTTAACATAAGCAGGACATCCTTCATTCATAACAGTTTCAATGAATTCTCCCTTATTAGGAATATGTCCAAAGTTTTTCATTAAAATTTCTTCATTTTCTTTATTAGAAATAACGTCTAATGAAATATGTGCTTTTGTAACAGCTTCTATTTTATCAAGTTCACTAACATTAACCTTATAACCTAATTCTTCTAACTTCTCACTAACACCATATAAATAATCATGTCTAGCATTACGAAGTTTTTCTAACTTTTCTCTAAAATTTTGATCATTTAAATCAAAGTTATAACCAAGTACATGAATACCACATTTCTTAGTCTTAGTTGAAATCTCGACTGCTGGTACTAATATAATATTATTAGCCTCAGCATAATCAAATAATTCATCACTATAAGCATCAATTGTATCATGATCTGCAATTGCAATAGCACTTACTCTATTCTTAATTGCCTCTTCAACTACTTCTCTTGGACTTAATGCCCCATCTGATTTATTTGTATGTATATGTAAATCTATTATTTTATCCATGCATTCACTCTACTTTCATATCTTTTTTGTAATTGTTTAGTTTCCATTCTTCTTTTTACAGAATCTGGTGCAACCTTTTCTAGTATAGTTTTTAAATCTTCTTCTGTAAACATATCGCCAATTACCATTCTAGATAATCTTAATTTTCTATCAAGTTTCTTTTCCCAGTTAAACGGAGTCATACTTAATAAGAAATCTAAAACAAAGTTATATGCTGTATCATCATATTGCCAAGTTTTTCTTAAAGATTGTGGATGAATTGGTAAATATGGAGTCACATTATTGTCCATAGCATTACAAATTGCAAAAGGTATTTCATCTAATAAACTTGCAAATTCAGAATAACTAATAATATGTACATCTAGTGGTAACATTTTACTAGGCATTCTTCCTTCTTCTAATTGAGTAACAATTTCTTCAATTTCATCAACAGTACCAACAGGATCTACATCTGAAGTATGCATCCCATAACTTTTGAATAATTCTACCATTACTGTTTTTGCTTCTTCTACCTTATCATCTTGACAAATCATCCACATATCAACATCTGGTAATCTATTAAGAACTTTTCTAGGTTTAATCGCATCATCAACTTGTGGACAAACCTTACAAAATCTCTTTAAGTCAGGCATACGTGAACCTCTTGTATTTAAACACTCTTCACAAGCCCATCCTTCTTTACCTGATGCAGCATCATACAATTCAGTATTATATCTAATTTGTTCATTAATTATTGGTAATTGTCCTTGTAAATTATCATCAAGAACATAGAAAGGATAACCAGTACCAAAAGAACCACAATAACCTGGAGTATTTTCCATAATAGTATTAATTCTTTCCATATTCTTAATAAAATATCTTCTTTTTAAATCATTATTTAATCTTTCAAATCTTGTAGAAGCATCTGCTGCTTTCATACATGTATTCATAACCTCACCCCTCATGTTTTCGTTGATTATACCACAAAACAACAAAAAAAGCAAATTTTCATTGCTTTTTCTGTTATTTATAATCTTATTTTACGACGATATTAACGATTTTTCCTTTAATAACGATTACTTTTACAACTTCTTTTCCTTCCATATGACGTTTAACATTTTCTTCTTCTAATGCTTTTGCTTTAATAGAATCTTCTGCTTCATCAACTGCAATTTTAATAGTTGCACGAACTTTACCATTTACTTGAACAGCAATTTCTTTTTCATCATCACTTAATTTAGATTCATCGTATGTAGGCCAAGCCTCAAATGCAATTGTACCAGTATGACCTAACATTTCCCATAACTCTTCACCAATATGTGGAGCTACTGGATTTAAAAGTTTAACAAATCCTTCAGCATATTCTTTAGGGAATACTTCTTCTTTATAAACTGCATTAATGAAAATCATCATTTGACTAATTGCAGTATTAAATCCTAATGATTCAAAGTCTTCACTAACTTTCTTAACTGTTTGATGATAAACTTTTTCTAGATTTTTATTTTCTTCATCTTTAATCTTACCAGATTCATATAATCTATAAATTCTATCTAAGAATTTTTGAGCACCTTCAACTCCTTGCATACTCCAAGGTTTAGAAGCCTCAAGCGGTCCCATAAACATTTCATAAAGTCTTAATGTATCAGCACCATAATTATTAATAATATCCATTGGATCAATACAAAATTCTGGGAATCTTTTACCCATCTTAATTCCATTTTCTCCTAAAATCATACCTTGATGAACAAGTTTCTTAAATGGTTCTTTAACTGGAGATAATCCTTTATCATATAAGTAATTATTCCAAATTCTAGAATACATTAAGTGCCCAACAGCATGTTCAGGTCCACCAATATATAAGTCTACTGGTAACCAGTGCTTTAATAATTCTTGATTTGCAAATTCTTTATCATTATTTGGATCAATATATCTTAAGAAATACCATGAAGATCCAGCTGACCCAGGCATTGTAGAAGTTTCTCTAACTCCTTTAATACCATTCTTATCATATTGTTTCCATTCAGTCGCATTTTCAAGTGG
Source organism: Bacilli bacterium (assembly GCA_016293205.1). Classification (GTDB taxonomy): domain Bacteria; phylum Bacillota_I; class Bacilli_A; order RF39; family UBA660; genus JAEDES01. Next base: position 10,197 of record JAEDES010000005.1, on the reverse strand, counting down.
AGCTTTACCATTATGTCCTTTATAATCTTCAAGTTCAGGTAATACTAATGGCAATTCTTCATCATCTAACATATGAATTTGTCCATCTTCTGTATAAACAACTGGCATTGGTTCTCCCCAATATCTTTGACGAGCAAAAATCCATTCTCTCATCTTGTAATTAACTTGTTTAGAACCAATTCCTCTTTCTTCTAACCATTCAATCATTGCATTTATAGCATCTTCTTTATTCATACCATTCATAAATCCTGAATTAATATGAACTCCATCACCTGTATAAGCTTCCTTAGAAATATCTCCACCTTCAAGTACTTGAATAATTTCAATATTAAATTTCTTAGCAAATTCATAATCTCTATCATCATGAGCAGGAACCGCCATAATAGCACCTGTACCATAACTTGCAAGTACATAATCAGAAATATAAATAGGAATTTCTTTTTCATTTACAGGGTTAATTGCATAAGCACCAATAAATACTCCTGTTTTTTCTTTATTTAATTCTGTTCTCTCTAAATCACTCTTAGTAGCACAAACTCTCTTATATTCAGCTACTTCTTCTTTTTTATCATCACTAGTAATTAAATCTACTAATTCATGTTCAGGAGACATAACACAGTATGTAGCTCCAAATAAAGTATCACATCTAGTAGTAAATACTTTAAATTCTTTATCAGTATCTTTAATCTTAAATACTACATGCGCTCCAATTGATTTACCAATCCAATTTCTTTGCATTTCTTTTGTAGATTCTGGCCAATCAATTTCATCCATACCTTCAAGTAATCTTTCTGCAAAAGCAGCTTGATCAATAACCCATTGTTTCATATTCTTTCTAACAACAGGATATCCTCCTCTTTCACTCTTACCATCAATTACTTCATCATTTGATAAAACTGTACCAAGTTCTTCACACCAGTTAACTGGCATATCTACATATTTAGCATATCCATCATTATATAATTGTTTAAAAATCCATTGAGTCCATTTGTAATATTTAGGATCACTAGTTTGAATTGATTTACTCCAGTCATAGTCAAATCCAATAGCTTTTAATTGATTACCAAATGTTTCAATATTTTTTTGAGTAAACTTATTAGGATGATTTCCCGTACTAACAGCATATTGTTCAGCAGGAAGACCAAATGAATCATATCCCATTGGATGAAGTACATTATATCCTTGCATTCTCTTCATTCTTGAAATAATATCTGTAGCAGTATACCCTTCTGGATGACCAGCATGTAGTCCTACACCAGATGGATATGGAAACATATCTAATACATAAAACTTAGGTTTACTAAAATCCCATACATCAGTATGAAAAGTATCATTCTCTTCCCAATATTTTCTCCATTTCTTTTCTATATCTTTATAATTATACATCTTTTACCATTCCCTTCTTTTTATAAAATAATCCAACTAAACTATAACTTACTAATAAAACAGGTATTACTATTGCAACAGCAGCAACTAATTGCATTACATAGTTATCAAATATTGAAACTACTGAAACCATTAGTGAAATATCAAAACTTGATACTAATGCCACTATTTGTAATAACTGATTATATTTAATTTTTTCCATATCCAGTTTATATTTACCCATTAAATATTTAACTTCTACTGGATACTTCTTATCCTCTTTTTCATAATTTTTCTTTGCTTTTGAAACTATAAATATTTGATATAACACAAATACCAGGACATAACATAATCCAAATAATACTAACTCTTCCATTTTTATCCTCCTATAAAATAAAAACGCCCTTATATAAATATAAGGACGAAATTCTCGCGGTACCACCTTACTTCATAGATTACCTATGCAGCTTTAATAGAGATAAAGGTCTTACCCTTAATACTTTAAATTAGTCAAGTTCATAAACTCTTAATACTTGTTTTCACCAACCACAAGTTCTCTAAAAATAAGAAGAATATTACTACTACTAATAATATTTCAAAAACATTACTCATAGTATATTAGATTTTTCTTTATTTTTCAAGTAAAAAATAAAAAAAGAAGACTATAAAGTCTTCTTATAATCATCTTCTCCATAATCAGGAGCAAATTCACTCATATATGCTCTTAAATAATCATGTTTATTATCAATAGTAATACTATCAACATCTCTTGATTCATTATTTCTATACATATCTAAAACATAATCATCTGATTTTTCAGATACACTTTGATCAATATCCGCAGTTAATAAGAATTCTCTTAATCCTCTAACTACATCTAATCCATTTTCTTCATCAATAGTAATATCTTTACCATAAGTTTCTTTATATAAATCAACTGCTATATCAATAGGAGATCTAACAACAACTCCATCTTCACTAGTTGTATATAAATTTCCATATGGATTACCTAATAAAACACATTTTTGTTCATCAGTAAATATATTATATAAACTATCTTCTCTAGACATTTCTAATAATATACTTGTAAGTACTTCATCATCTAAATTACTTCTTCTTAAATATTCAACAACCGAAGAATTAATATATCCAGTATTTTGGAACATCTCTAATTGTTGTAATACTCTATTCCCACCACGTCTACCCAAATCTAATAAGTAGTCATAATTATCAAATATAGAATAAGTAATTATTTCATTGTCACTAACAGCATATCCTTCTAAAGAATCTAACCAATATTCTCCTAATCCTTTATAAAAGACTAATCCTCTATGATCACCAACTAATTTAATTAATCTAACTCTATCATCTTCACTCATACCATCAAATACATATGATTCCAATTGATTATCTAACTCTCCATGAGCAAACAAATTAAATATTGAATCATATAGAGCTAACTTATCTTCACAATCCATTGTTTCTAAACTCATAACAATAGCTTGATCTTTTAAATCAGACAGTCTACGCACTGCTAATCTTCTTTTTTCTTTTTCTGTCATTTATTTTAAACCTCACTTATATATTGAATTAATTGTAAGAATAAATCCATATATTCTTTAGATAAACCTTTTTTACGAAGTTTTCTAATTTCAATTCTCTTCTTGCTAGGAACTTCATCATTAAACATGATTGCTGCAATATCTTCTTTTAAATATGTATCAATCTTTAAATCCATTAAGATACTATTAACATCATCATTAATAAGTCTAGTTTCATCTATTTCAATATTTTTTCCCCTTAAACTAACTGATAATTGACCTAAAGTAAAGCATTCTTTAACTTCTACTACAAAGTCATTACCATCTACATAACTAGTAAAATTAATCTTTTCAGTATCAAAGAAAGCAGTAACTTCATCAGGTTGTTTAGTATTTCTAAATACAATCTTATAGTTACGTCTATCAGGAATAATACCACTCTTACCATCTACTGATCTAATTATTACTGTATATTGATTCTTTAAGTAATTATAATCAATTGAAGTCTTTAAGAAATAACCTTCTCTATATAATGAAGTAACTCCATCATCTTCATACATAGTATATGTATTACTAACTCCAGGGAAGATTTGAATTTCTAAATCAATTGGTAATCCTGTATTATTATAATCACTTCTATTAGATAATGGTACTATCGAACCTGCATGTGCAAATACTGGATATTCATCTTCTTTATAGAATGATGTATACTTTTTATTTCCTGGGAATTTCTTACCAGTCATAAAATCATACCAAGTACCATCAGGTATATAAAATTTATGAATAGTACGATTCATCGTATTATCTTTTTGTTTTAAGATTGGACACACTAATAATTGTGATCCAAAGTAATATTGATTTCTATATAATTCATCATCATAAACCCATAAATAATTATAATAGAATGGTTGTATTAAAGTAGTACCAGTCTTTGTATAATTATAAGCTTCTGTATATAAATATGGAATTAATCTATGACGAAGTCTTAAATAGTTAGATGCAATACTTTCTGTTTTAGCATCCCATAACCATGGTTCTTTCTTATAATAATTTCCCCTAGCACCATGGAATCTTAATATTGGTGAAAAAACACTTAATTGTAAGTATCTTAAATAAAGTTCCCCATCTTCTACTCCACCATGGTTTCCACCAACATCATGGCTCCACCAACTTACTCCAATGTTTGCAGCATTTAAGTATTTAAAAGGTAACTTTTTAAGTTCTCTCCAACTAATTTCACTACTACCTCCATAAGAAATAGGATATCTATGAGGCGCTATGACAGAACCTCTTGCTAAAATCATTGGTCTCTTATTTGGTAATCTTCCTGAATCTAAGAACATATAATGATTTAAAGCCCATAATTTATTAATATTATTGTCTCCCATTGAATCATTCCAGAAGAAATCTACTCCATATGACTCAAGTGGATGTAAAAATACTTTAAAGACTATATCCATTAATTTTGGATTAAGTGGATCAAAATCTATAATCTTAGAATCAGCAATTCCTAAATATTCACATGCTTTCTTATAATAAAGTTCATGTGGATAAATACCATTAGTTGGATTAACACATAACCCTACTCTAATTCCACGTTTATGGAATTCATCTATCATTGCTTTAGGATCTTTAATTAAAGATGAATTAAATGAATATCCAGTCTTTAAATCTTTATATTCTCCAACATTTCTATAGTGCCAATCATGATCAAATACCATTACTGATAGTGGAATCTTATTTCTTTCAAAATTTCTAATTAATTCATAAATAGTTTTATCAGAATAAGTTATATTTCTACTCCACCAGTTACCAAGAGCATATCTTGGAATTAAAGCAGGCGCTCCTGTCATCTTAAAATAATCAAGTAACGCTTGCCTAAAATCTTTATCATATAAGAATACATAAATATCTGTATGACCTTCTGGGGGGTCAGCAAGAGTACCATCTTCCATCAAAATCTTACTCTTACTATCATCAATAGAACAGAATCCATCAAGTGAATAAAGACCTTTATCGTATGGTTTAGGTATCCCCATATCAACACTTATCATGTTTCCACCCATATTTCTAACTTCAGGATGTCCTTGATACCAACTCTTAATTCTATCTTTATCTCTACTTAATAAAGTAATCTTTAAATTTCTCATAGGATCTACTTTAGTTCCTATAAAAGGTTGTTCTTTAATATAATTTAAAACAAAGTATTTTGTTGCAATTTCTAATATATTTTGATCTTGACGCACAGAAAAATCAGGAACCCCAAGGTTTCTTTTCTTTATCAACTGCGTAGGACGATCAACGAATTGACCATTTGCGGAATATTCAATTCTAACAACCCTATCTGTAATAACAGATATTCTATATTTTTTACCAGGTATTATAGATTTTTCTTCACTTCTAGCCTTAGCATTATCTACTTCAAATTGTTTTCCAAGTGGATACATACTTAACACCTTCTTATTACTCTAATAACATAATATCATAACAAAAAAAATATTACTAGTTAAAAGACAAATAAATACTTATTTTTACAAATAATTTACCAATATGATATAATTAAAATAATTTGGAGGTATCTATGAAAAAAAAGAAAACTAATCTAAAATTAATATCCATAATCATTACAATAATTTTAATATTAATAACTCTAATAATCTTTATATTTTTTAATCCTTTAATAAAAATAAAACTAATAGGTAAAGATGAAACAATAGAAGTATTTACAAAATATAAAGATAAAGGTGTAAAAATAGAAGGTACTAAAAACAAAGTAAAAAAAACTAACAAAGTAAATACAAATAAACTAGGTACATACACTATTACTTATAAAATAACTCATCTAAAAACAACAAAAATAATAAAAAGAAAAATAAAAGTAGTAGATACAACAAAACCAGAAATAATTCTTCAAGGAAATGAAGTAACAATATATCAAAATGATACTTATAATGAACCAGGTTATACTGCAACAGACAACTATGATAAAGATATTACAAGTAAAGTAAAAGTTACAAATAATATTGATAATAAAAAAACAGGAACATATGAAGTAACCTACTCGGTTAGTGATTCATCTAAAAATAAAACTGAAATAAAAAGAAAAGTAAATGTTATAGAAAAACCTAAAACTCAAGGAACATATATAAAAGGAATATTAATAGTAAATAAAAAATATTCTCTTCCAGCAAACTATAATCCAGGAGTAGATCAAACTGCATCCACTGCCTTAAAACAATTACAACAAGCTGCTTCAACTGCTGGTCATAATATTCCATTAATTTCAGGGTTTAGATCTTATTCAAGACAACAAACATTATATAATAACTATGTTGCAAGAGACGGACAAGCTCTAGCAGATACTTATTCTGCAAGACCAGGTCACTCAGAACATCAAACTGGTTTAGCATTCGATGTAGGTAAACTAGATGATAATTATGGTTCTACTCCTGCAGGAATTTGGTTAAAAGAAAACTGTCACAAATATGGTTTCATTCTAAGATATCCAAAAGGAAAAGAATCAATAACTGGATACCAATATGAACCATGGCACATCCGTTATGTAGGAGTTGAACATGCTACTAAAATAATGAATCAAAACATAACATTAGAAGAATATTTAAATGCATAAAAAAAGACCAATGGTCTTTTTTATTTTAGTCTAAATCAACAAACATAGCATAATACTCTTCGTATGTAATTTTATGCTTATAAATGTATTCACTAGCAGTCTTCCCTACAAATCTAACATGCCAAGGCTCATTTCTAAATCCTGTAATACTTTGTCCCTTAGTAGTAAATCTAAGAATAAATCCATACTTGTGAGCATTATCAATTACCCATTTGTATTCTTCTGAATCTACAAAAACGCGACTAGAAGTACTTCCAATATCAAAAGCAAGTCCTGTTTGATGTTCAGAATGTCCTGGATAAGCAACATATCTATCAACATATGATTGTCCATATAAATCCCTATATTCATCACACAACTCTACTTGTGTTTGATAAGAACGATAAGCCGAATTAATAACTAATCCTAAATCTTCCCTTTTTGCAGCATTATACATTTCAATAAAAGCATCAATTGCCATCTTACTAGCTTGTAATTCACTAGAAGCATACTCCTCAGGTATATCACTTAAATCATATGGTTCAAAATCTTCTTCTAATTTTTTATATTTATTAACTAACATAGTATGACTAAATTCATCCACAATTTCAACATCTTTATAAGCTTCTCCATCCATACCTAAATTAATATATAAAACAGTAGTCTCTTCATCTTCTCCAGTAGTTGTAGAGTATTCTACATATTTATCATAATATCTAAGTTTTGCATAATCTAAATAATAAAATTCTTCTAAATATTTAACTTTATCTTTTTTAGCAAACTCAGTAACATCACTATCATTACCATGACTTAAAATAATATTAATATGATTATTACTATAACCTCTTTTTATTAAAGTATTAATATTCTTAATAATATTCTTATGTTCATGATAATTAATCTTACTATAATTGTCTAAATACTCTTCTTTATAATCACTACTCTCAAAAGCAGCATTTAAAGTTTTATTCTCTCCCTTAGATAAAACATAATCCTTCTTCATTGAAAATAAAATTTCATTACTAGCCTTTTCACTATATCCTATACTAGTTAAAGATTTAATTTGTGATCTATAAAATATAAAAACAGCCAAACAAAGAATCAAAATAATTCCAATTATTTTCAAAACATTAACAACTGAACTCTTTAATTTTAATCTTTTTACTTTAGCCATTTAATCACCATCCTACTTCAAGTATATCATATTAATTGCTTTTTTCTTAATTTTGTGGTATAATTTATACGCATTTCCAAACACTAGACACTCTAGTATTTGAATATAAAATAATGCTATAATTTAAGAAGGGTGAGTAAAATGAGAGCATTAGTATTATCCGGAGGAGGTTCTAAAGGATCTTACCAGATTGGAGTATGGAAAGCATTAAGAGAATTAAATATTAAAATAGACATTGTAACTGGTACTTCTGCTGGAGCTTTAAATGCTGCTTTAATTACACAAAATACATATAGAAGAGCAATTGATACATGGAAAAAAATTAATCTAAATGTTTTATTTGGTGAAGACGCCATCGAATCAAATGAAATAGTAGATTTATATAAAATGTATGGAGAAAAATTTCTAAAAGATGGTGGTATGGATACCACTCAAATTCAAAAAATTATCAAAAATGCTCTAAAAACAAAAAAGTTTTATAAATCAAAAATTGACTTTGGATTAGTAACATTCAGTTTAACAAATAAAAAACCAATGGAACTAACAAAATCTCAAATAAAACAACATTTATTAGATGACTATTTAATGGCATCCGCAACATGTTTCCCTGCTTTCCAAAAGAAAGAAATTAATGGAGAAGAATTTATTGATGGAGGATATTATGATAATCTACCAATAAATCTTGCTATTAAAATGGGAGCTGACGAAATAATTGCAGTAGACTTATCCGCACCAGGTCTTAAAAGAACACCTAATAAAAAAGTTAAGACTATTACAATTAAACCTAAAACTAAATTAACAAATTTCTTAAACTTCTATGAAGAAGGAGCAAAAAGAAATATTGCTTTAGGGTATAATGATGCAATGAAAGTCTTCAATAAATTAGAAGGAAATCGTTATACATTTAAAAAAGGTCAAATAGAAAAAAATAATAATATGTATCAACAAACATACGAACATATTATGAGTAAAGTATTAAGATTTAAAAATGCAACAAAAGACTTCTATAAACAATTAAAAATATCATCTGATATTCCAACCAAATTAGAAGATAAATTACTTTTAAGAGTAATGGAATTAGTTGCAAAAGACTTTAATCTGGATGATACTAAAATCTATACTTATAGATCTTTTAACAGAGCCATAAGAAAAGAGCTTAAGAAAAGAATTAAAGAACTAGATACAACAGAAACAAGAAAAACTAAGAAAACAGAAGTTGAATTATATTTAGAAATGGAAAAAGGTAATTATAAAGATCTAAGAACTTTAGGATTACTAAATCCAATTGAATTATTAAAAGCTGTTTACTTATATACAATATGCGAGGATTAATATGAAGAATAACTTTAAATACACCAATTCAAATAAACGTTATCATACTTTAGATTATTACTATAAAAATAGATTTAATAGTAAAATATTTAAAGTAAGTTTAAATGCTAACTTTTCCTGTCCTAATATAGATGGAACTGTTGGTTATGGTGGTTGTATTTATTGTTCTAAATCAGGTAGTGGTGAATTTGCTGGTAACAAAGAAGATGAAATTGTAAAGCAATTCAATGATGTAAAAAACATGATGTTAAAAAAATGGCCTAATGGAAAATATATTGGCTATTTTCAAGCAAGAACAAATACTCATGCACCTGTAGAAGTATTAAGAAAACTTCATGATAAAATTCTTGAACAAGAAGGAATCATTGGATTAAACATAGGTACAAGACCAGATGCTATATCTGATGAATGTCTAGATTATTTAGATGAATTAAATAAAAGAACTTATCTTACAATTGAATTAGGTTTTCAAACATCAAAAGAATCAACATCAAAATTAATAAATAGATGTCACTCTCTAGAATGTTTTGAAAACATGGTAAAAAAACTAAGAGAAAGAAATATAGATGTCGTTGTTCATATTATTAATGGTCTTCCATATGAAACAAAAGAAGATATGTTAAATACTGTAAGATATCTTAATACATTAGATATCCAAGGTATAAAAATACACATGCTAAGTATTTTAAAAGATACACCACTTGAATACATGTATCAAAAAGATAAATTCCATATCTTAACAAAAGAAGAATATATTGATATTACTATTTCTCAATTAGAATTACTTCGACCAGAAATAGTAATTCACAGAATTACAGGGGATCCTAAACTTGAAGATTTAATTGAACCACAATGGTTAGTAAAAAAATTCTGTGTCTTAAATGATATTGATAAAGAAATGGTAAGAAGAGATACTTATCAAGGAAGTAAATTATGATTTATTTAATAGTTATAAACATTATATCTTTCTTATCAATGGGTATCGATAAATTCTTAGCAATAATAAGTAAAAGAAGAATAAGTGAAAATACACTACTCTTCCTAGCACTAATTGGTGGAGGACTAGGTACATTAATTGGAATGTTCTTATTTAGACATAAAATAAGAAAAATGAAATTCCAAATTCTTGTTCCCTTATCGTTAATAATTTTCTACATAATAAAGACCACTATTTA